>NZ_JABBDR010000211.1 GCF_018854495.1 Acidithiobacillus ferruginosus | reverse complement strand
GGCCGCCGCACTCCACGTCACGCCCTCGGCCTCACGGCCTTGTTCCGCCAGCAACCGCCGATATGCACCGGGGTCCACCCGCTGCGTATTCACCCGCAGCCAGAGGGGCGGTGCGCGGTTATTGGCTGCGGCAATGGCCGGCCAGTCCTGCGGATAGGCCGCGCGCAAGCGCGCCGCCAGCCAGGCAGGATGCCCGAGATCGTGATCGACCAGCGCTGCATCCAAAACCTCACGCTCTCGCAGATAACGGCGCAGGACGGCATTCATCAGGCCGCGCGCCCACGGTTTTTTAAGGGCCTCTGTCATCTCCACCCAGTCGTTGACCACCGCAAAGGCGGGTCGTTGGCCGTGGCGCAACTCAAAAAGGGCCAGACTGAGCAGAAAGCCCAGATCGGCATCCTCCTCGCGCCACGCCTTGCGCAGCAATTTTGCGGAAAGGGCCTGTACGGACAGAAATTCGCGCAGCGTGCCGAGAACCAACCATTGCAAGGTCGCCCGATCCGCACCGGTCAACGAAACCGGCAGCAGCGCGGCATCCACCGTCTGTCCGCTATCCACGCCGCGCAACACGGCAATGGCGGCCTTGCGCACGGTCCCACCCGATGTGCTTTTTGCCCATTCAGTCCCTGTTCGCAGTTCCTTCATCCCAGCACTTCACCGACCTGCGGGCGATATCCGCGGGCGAAATCACTGCCACTGAGCACGCCCTTGCCTGCAGGCTGAACCGCCAGCAACTGCAATCGATCCTCACCACAGGTCACCACCACCCCGTCCTTTTCCACGGCGCTGATACGGCCGGGCGCCTGATCACCTCCGCCGCCCAGCACCCGCGTCTGCCAGACCCGCAGGCCCTTGTCGCGAAAAAGCGTATGGGCGACCGGACTGGGATTGAACGCCCGCACCAGACGCTCCAGCGTCGTTGCGGGAAGCCGCCAGTCGAGCAGCGCCTCCTCCTTGTTCAGCTTGCGGGCATAGGTCACCAGCGCGGGGTCCTGAGGTACGGGTTTGAGCTGCTCCGCCCAGAGATCGTCCAGGACGTGACGCAATGCCTTGCCACCCAGCCGTGCCAAACGATCGTGCAGGCTGGCCGCCGTGTCGTCAGGTGCGATGGGCACGCGCTCCTCCCATAGCACCGGGCCGGAGTCGAGCCCGGCTTCCATCTGCATGATGGCGACACCGCTTTCTTTGTCGCCCGCCGCGATGGCCCGGGCGATAGGCGCCGCGCCGCGCCAGGCCGGCAGAAGGCTGGCATGCACATTGATGGCGCCGCGCGTCGGCAGGGCCAGTATCGCCTGGGGAAGAATCTGACCGTAGGCCACGACAATCAGCAGATCCGGCGCCAGGCTCCGGAGCAATTCCAGGGCCTCGCCCGTTTTACAGGATTCCGGCTGAAAAACAGGAATGCCCGCAGCCAGAGCCTCCTGCTTGACCGGGCTGGCTTGCAGCGCCCGCCCTCGGCCCGCCGGACGATCCGGCTGTGTAAACACTCCGACGATGGCTTCCGGTCCTTGCCGCAGTTCGGCGAGGGTGATGCGTGCGAACTCCGGCGTTCCGGCAAAAACAATGCGCTGTTTTTCAGTCACCGAGCCGCACCCTTTTTTCCGCCTTACGGCGAATCAGACTTTGCTTGAGGCGGGACAGATGATCGACGAACAGGGTGCCGTCGAGATGGTCGATCTCGTGCTGCAGGCAAACCGCCAGCAGACCATCGGCCTCCAATTCAACGGTTTTGCCCTGTACCGTCGTGGCGCGCACCGTCACCTTTTCGGCGCGGCGCACCGTTTCCAGCACCCCCGGCACCGACAGACAACCCTCCTTCATCTCTTCCTCACCGGTGCGCGCAATGATTTCCGGATTCAGCAGGGTCAGCAGATCGTTGCGATTTTCCGAAACATCCACGACAATCAGCCGGTGACCAGCGGCCACCTGCGGCGCGGCCAGACCGATGCCCGGGGCATCATACATGGTCTCCGCCATATCGTCGGCAAGCTGCTGAATCTGTTTGTCCACCCTGGCTATGGGCCGAGCCACGTCCTTGAGGCGTGCGTCAGGAAACTCCAGTATCTTCAAAAGGGGCATTTCGTCACCAATTATTGCAATCCGGCAAAAATCGTATCTTGAACTAATACTATGCCCTGCGGAAGTCCGGCGGAGATCATTCATGCAGAAGAACATCTGGCGCAACACCCTATTTTGTCTCGGCCTCGGCGCCATGGCCCCGGTAATGGCGCAGGCTGCGCCGTCCGGCACACTATTGCGCAGCGCGCACAGCTACACCGTCAAACGCGGAGATACCCTCTGGGGTATTGCCGCACATTTTCTCCACAACCCTTGGGAATGGCCGCGGCTATGGCACCGGAATGCCTACATCAAAAACCCCAACCTGATTTATCCGGGCGACCGCGTCGTGATCATCCGCGGGCCGGGCGGCCAGCCGGAACTCCGGGTGATCGCACTGCATCCCCGGATGACCGCAGAGCCCCTGCCCACGGTCGCACGCGGCGAGGTCATGCCTTTTCTCGGCACCCCCGGGGTCATCGCCAGCAAGAAGGCTTATGACCGCCTGCCTTATCTCGCAGCCAGCGCCAGTGAGCATATCGTCTACACGGTCGGCGACAAACTCTATGCCTCCGGCCTGGCACATGCGCCCGTTGGTGCCCATTACCAGATTGTCGCCCTCGGGCCGGAACTCTATCGCCCCGGCCGCAAAAATGCCGTCGGTTATGCGCTCCACGATCTGGGCAGCGCCGTCGTGCGTCGCAATGGCGCCCACGCCGCCATGGAAATCACCAGCGCCCTGAAGGAAATCTCTCTGGGCGACCGACTGATACCCACCACGAAGAGCGTTGTACCCCACTACTTCCCCAGCGCCCCCTCCCACCCGGTGCACGCTGACATCATCGCCAAGATGAGTGACTATCCCGAACTCATGGCGGGTCAGGTGGTTATCGTGGATCAGGGCCGGGAAGACGGTCTGCGCGACGGCAATGTACTACAGATCAAAAGGGCCGCGGAAACGACGAAAAATACCGTGACCGGCAAAGCCTTTGCCCTGCCACCGCAGAAGGTGGGTAGTGTGATGCTATTCCGGGTCTTCCCCACCGTCTCCTACGCTGTGATTACCACGGCGACGCGTGGCATCCAGGTAGGTGACCATCTGGCTAGTCCGAGTCCCGTATCGACCAGCGACAGCTCCGCAGGAAACGGGTGACCGACCGGGCCTGGCTCGCCCTCGGTCGGATCCCCGGCCTCGGCCCGATCCGCCAACGCGCCCTTCTGGAGCGCTTTGGCGCGGCGGATCGCTGTTTTCAAACCGGTGCCGGCGCCCTGCAGGACCTTGGTTTGCAGGCGGCGCAAATCGCCGCTCTGCAGAAGGCGCCCGAGGACGTTCTCACGCCCGCAGACCGGCGCTGGCTGGAAAGTCCCGATACCGACCTCTGTCGCTGGACGGACGGCGACTACCCGCCTTTGCTACGCCATATCTCCGACCCGCCCCTGCTGCTCTATTTACGCGGACAGCGCGCCTGCCTGAACCAGGCCATGCTGGCGATCGTCGGCAGCCGCAGCCCCACCGCGAGCGGTGTCGCGACCGCCGAAGCCTTCGCCAGAAATCTGGGCGAGGCGGGCCTGATCATCAGCAGCGGTCTGGCCCTCGGCATCGATGCCGCCGCCCATCGCGGCGCGCTGAACAGCGGCACCGTCGCCGTGCTCGGTACCGGCGCCGATCTCATCTACCCACGCAACCACCTGCAGCTTGCCCGCCAGATTGCCGGACAAGGCCTCATCCTCAGCGAACAGCCCCCCGATACCGGCCCGCGCAGTGGCCTCTTCCCCCGCCGCAACCGCATCATCAGCGGCCTCAGCCTGGGTGTACTGGTGGTCGAAGCCGCCGAGGGCAGCGGCTCACTGATTACCGCCCGGCTGGCGATGGAGCAGGGCCGCGAAGTTTTTGCCATCCCCGGCTCCATCCACTCGCCGCTGTCGCGCGGCCCGCACCGCCTCATCCGCGACGGCGCCAAACTGGTCGAGAGTGCCGAGGACGTGCTCAGCGAACTCGGTCCCCTGTACGCCGTGTTGCGGGACGGTCAGGCGATGGCACCCGCTGCAGACTGGCAGCCCGAAGATCCGGCCCAGGCCAGAGTCTGGGCTGCCATGGGCTTCGACCCCCTCGCCCCGGAACAGATCGCCAACCGCTGCGGATTGACGCTGACCGAGCTTTCGGCCATCCTCTTGGACATGGAATTACAAGGTTACCTCGCGGCCTGTCCCGGCGGCCGTTTCTGTCGCCTCCCACCTGCTTCCTAGGGCCAAGGTATGGAAGACGTCATAGACATCATCAGTTATTTGCTCGACCATCTCGACGAAGAAGACGACGACATGGTTGAAGACCATTTGCGCGCCGTCGGTTTTGCCGACGGCGATATTCAGCGTGCCCTCGACTGGATGGAAGGCTTTGCGGTAGAGGAACAGGAGGTGACCAGCCCCCGCTCTCTGCGCGCCTACCATCCCTACGAACAGCAAAATCTTTCGGTGGCCGCCCGCGGGCAGTTACACGACTGGGAGAGGCTTGGCGTCATCAACGGCGCCATGCGTGAACGCATCATCGATCGCCTGCTCGCCCTGGAACTGGACGACACCGATCTCGAAACCCTCGACTGGGTGACCTTCATGGTGATGGCCAACGACCCCGGTCCCGAGGCCTTCTGGGTCGATGCCCTGCTGGGCAGCAACGGCGCACGGATTCTCCACTGACCTATGGCACATCAGCTCGTTATCGTAGAATCACCGGCGAAAGCCAAGACCATCCAGAAATATCTGGGGGATGATTTTCAGGTGCTTGCGTCCTACGGCCATGTCCGTGATCTGCAGCCCAAAGAGGGCGCCGTGGACACGGAGCATGATTTCGCCATGCGCTACACCGCCATCGAGCGCAATGAGCGCCATGTGGATGCCATCGCCAAGGCCCTGCGCGGGGCCGATAAACTTTGGCTCGCCACCGATCCGGATCGCGAAGGCGAGGCCATCTCCTGGCACCTGGTAGAGCTCTTGCGCGAACGCCACCTGCTCGGCGACAAGCCGACGCAACGCGTGGTTTTTCACGAAATTACCAAAAAAGCCGTGCAGGAGGCCATTGCCCATCCCCGCGAAATCGCCATGGATCTGGTCAACGCCCAGCAGGCGCGCCGCGCCCTCGATTATCTGGTGGGCTTCAACCTGTCACCGCTGCTCTGGCGCAAGGTGCGTCCGGGGCTCTCCGCGGGACGGGTACAAAGTGCCGCGCTGCGCCTGATCTGTGAGCGCGAAAATGAAATCGAGGCCTTCGTCAGCCGCGAATACTGGACCATCGCCAGCCGCCTGCAACACGCAGGCAGCGCGTTCACCGGCCGCCTGACCCACTGGCAGAATAAAAAGCTCGAACAGTTCGACATCACCGACGGTGACCAGGCCCAGGCCATTCGCAGCGGCATGGAAGACGACCTCGGTCGCCAGGCACTGCGGGTCCGGGAAGTGGAGCGCAAAAGCCGGCAACGCCAGCCGGCCGCGCCCTTCACCACCTCCACCCTGCAGCAGGAAGCGTCGCGCAAGCTCGGCTTCAACGCCAGCCGGACCATGCGCGTTGCCCAACAGCTTTATGAGGGCGTCAATATCGGCAACGAGACCGTGGGCCTCATCAGTTATATGCGTACCGATGCCGTCAATCTCGCCGAAGAGGCCATTGCCTCTATCCGTACTTTTATCGATGGCTACTACGGCAGCGAATTTGTCCCCGAGACGCCGCGCCGCTACAAGACCAAAACCAAGAACGCCCAGGAAGCGCACGAAGCCATCCGTCCTACGGACGTCGCGCGCACCCCGGAATCCCTCCAGGGGGTGCTGGAACGCGATCTTTGGCGCCTGTACGAGCTGGTCTGGAAGCGCAGCATCGCCTGCCAGATGGCGCCCGCCCGCCTCGATCTCGTCGCCGTGGATATGGATGCCGGGACGCACTGGACCCTGCGCGCCAACGGCTCCACGGTGACCTTTCCCGGCTTCATGGCCGTCTATCAGGAAGGCAAGGACGACGGCGACGAGGATGAGAGCAACCGCATCCTGCCGCCCCTCGATGTCGGCGATGAACCCCAGGTGCTCGGCGTCGATCCCGAACAGCACTTTACCGAGCCCCCCCCCCGTTACAGCGACGCCACCCTGGTCAAAACCCTGGAAGCCCACGGCATCGGCCGGCCATCCACCTACGCCAGCATCATTCAGACTCTGCAGAACCGCGAATACGTCGCCGTCGAGCAGCGCCGATTCCATCCCACCGACCTCGGCCGGGTGGTCGGCCGGTTCCTGACCAACCACTTTGAACGATATGTGGACTACGGCTTCACCGCCAGCATGGAAGATGAGCTTGACGCCGTCTCCCGCGGCGAAAAGCAATGGCAACCCGTCCTCAGTGCGTTCTGGAGCCCCTTCCGCGCGTTACTCGACGAAAAATCCAACGTCAGCCGCGCCGAAGCGACCAGTGAGGCGCTGGAGGAAGCCTGCCCGCAATGTGGCAAGCCCTTATTCCTGCGCCTCGGGCGCCATGGGCGTTTCGTGGCCTGTTCCGGTTATCCCGAATGCAACTATACCCGCCCGGTAGACGGGCCGCGCGAACCAGCCGAGCCCGTAGGCCGCGATTGCCCCGATTGTGGCAAACCGTTGGTGTACAAAACCGGGCGTTATGGCCGTTTCATCTCCTGCAGCGGCTATCCGGAATGTAAACATATCGAACCACTGACCCAGCCCAAGTCATCGGGCGTCACCTGTCCTCAGTGCGGTGAGGGCGAACTAGTCGAAAAACGCAGCCGCTACGGCAAGGTTTTTTATTCCTGCAATACCTACCCCAAATGCACCTACGCCGTCTGGGGACCACCGGTGGCACGGCCCTGTCCGCGTTGCGGCTGGCCCATCATGATCGAGAAAAGCGGCAAGCGGCTGGGAGAACAGCTCGCCTGCCCGCAGAGCGAGTGTGCTTTTCACTTCCCGGTGAACGCCAGCGACGCGGAAATCGCCGCCATGCTGCCCGACTACACCCCGCCGCCGCCCCGCGAAAAGCGCGCGCCTCCGGCCAAGAAGGCCGCGCCCGCCCGCAAAACGACCGCGAAAACGACCAAAAAACCGGCCTCGGAAGCCACGGCGGCTGCCGCCAAAAAACCGGCGAAAGCCAAAACGACGACCGCCGCGGCAAAAAGGCCCGCCGCTTCCAAACGCCGGGCGTCGTCCGCCGACGAAGGCAAGACGCCCCC
>NZ_JABBDR010000210.1 GCF_018854495.1 Acidithiobacillus ferruginosus | reverse complement strand
CCGCCGATGGCCGATCTCGCGAGCTGAAAAGCCACCCGTGTTGGCCTATTTCCCGGAAATTTATCCCGACGAACTGTTATACAGCGTGCTTGCGCGTTACCATCGTCACGTTTGTTCCGGAAGCCCGAAACACACCTTGTATGATCTCTTTGGTGAAACCGGGGTGCGGGCGACGGTGGGCTTGCAAAGCCATGTGGCGGCGTTGAGCCAGAGAATACCGACCGATCGCGGACTCGGTCCGGAAAGACTGACCAGGGATTTTACCCTCTACCGTTATTACACGGCATTCGAGCCGAAGTCAGTGGGACAATTCGCACTGGCGTCATTAGTGGACGGCCCGGCGGATGCCGTGCATGTGCGTCTGGGTATTGCGGCGAGCGCGATTTCGGCTCCGGCATACTTACGGTATTGTCCCATCTGCCTTGGCGAGATGTTGAGCCGCTATGGAGAAGGATATTGGAGGCGCAGCCATCAACTCCCCGGCGTTCTGGTTTGTCCAGATCATGGCGCGGCCCTGGCGGACAGTGCGGTCTCCCAAGGTGCCAGTAACCAGCACGAATTCATCGCCGCGGATCAAAAGAACTGTTCGCCTGTGGCGGCACTCCCTTCTTGGGCGAGTAGCCCGCGCCAAGTGACGCTGTTGCAAGAGATTGCCAAGCGGAGCGCGGCGTTGCTCGATCATCCGCCAGTGCGCTCCCGCTTTTGTGATTGGGGTGCGTATTATCGGAGCGCAGTGATTGATCGCGGCTTCGGCAAAGGCAAGGAGAATGTCGCTCAGAACCTTCTCAGGGAAGCAATTTTAAGCCTGCTTGAACCAGTAATCGACCTTATCCCCAGTGGTCTCGGCGGCGATTGGCCTACGGCCATGGTACGGAAACACAGAAAGGCATTTCATCCGTTGCGGCATGTTCTATTCCAGATTTTTTTGGACAAACGGTCGCCGCAACGGCGGCCGGCACCCCCCTTCGGCAAGGGACCGTGGCCCTGCTTCAATCGTCTGGCAGACCACTATGGGCAGAATGTGATCCACGAGATCGCTGTTCGCCATGATCAGGATCGGGTGATTGGTCGATTTTCCTGCGCCTGCGGATTTGTGTACAGTCGAGAGGTGGGATCAAGGAGTTCGCCGCGCATTTTGGATTTTGGCCCCCTACTGGATAGTCAAATCCGGCAGAAAGTGGCGGAGGGCCTGGGACTCAGGGCGGTAGCCAGATATCTTGCCATTGATCCAGGGACGGTGAGGTTGCACGCCTCCCGACTCGGGTTGAATGTGCCCTGGAAACCCTTAGCCGCACGACATTCCCGAACATTGGTGCCAGACCGGGATGCCATAAGAACACGGTGGTTGGACATGCAACAAAATCACGCTGATTTATCACGTCGGCGACTGGCGCTTTTGCTATCCAAAGAACACTCATGGTTGTACCGCCATGACAGGGAGTGGCTGGAGCAACATTCACCAACGGCACTGCACAAGAAATGGTCTGATCAGCGTGTGGACTGGGAGACATTGGATCGTAGCATGGCGGCCCAACTGCGTAAGGCTGCGCGGGAAATCACTCGGGAGGTTCCGCCGCAACGCGTTACCCAGGCGGCTTTGGAGCGCAAGTTGGGGCGACCGCGTTGGATGTCAAAACGGCAGGCAAAGCTGCCTAAAAGTATCGGCGTGCTTGGCGAGGTCATGGAAACTACCGATGCGTTTCGTTTGCGTCGCATTGTCTGGGCTACTGCAGAATTGCATCGACAAGCGTTGCCGACGCGGGCGTGGCGGGTACGCCGCTTAGCAGGGCTGCCTTCAATAGCTTCACCGAGCGTAGAAACCGCCTTGGCCGCCTTGGAAATAATGGCTGGATCCTCTGAGGTATAAATTGATCAGAATAGACGTATTGCGCAAAGTGCCTGAAGATTTGACGCTACACTGGCTGGCCGGAGTCGAACAAGACGATAAAAAAGGGTGGCAGGTCCGTATAGTCACCCGCGGCGTGTCGTCAGGCGAATTTGCCATGTGGCGCGTACCTATTGGGCTGTTCCCGGTGCTGGCACTCGGCTATAGCTTCTCCGAAGGTAGATTGCTCCCAATAACCTACGGCGAATATTCGGAAGTGATTATTCCCAATCTGGCGGCAGGAGAGGAACTCAACTCGTCTGACATTCCGCCAGAATTATATTCGTTTGAAGGCAAATCACAGGGGGTGCAGCGGCTCTTGCGTTATCAAGTGGATCAGATGGAGTATTTGGTCCCGACCATGGAGCTCATCCGTAGCCTGTTCCTGCATAATAAAACGCTTGCCAATCATATTATGCAGCCTGGGGGCATTATGACACTCTTCAGGCCGGTCGAACCTGGGTTTCACCCTCGTCTGCAGCTCGATTATACCCAGCAAATGCCAGTGAGATCACTCAAGAGGCCATTTATCTTGGAATTTTCTTGGCTGGCGGTGGATCCTGATGGGCAACGCGCCTGGGACAGTGTCTACGAACGGACATTCAAACAAAAGTATATGACCTTTGATCCTCCTGATCTGCATGACTGTGGAATTAAGTTTCGTGGAGTGCGGAAAGGAAATCAGTGGCTTATCTTAGAAATCTCCGAGTTCACGGGGAAAAGGGTACCCTGTGACATTTTGTATTTTTCTCATCCGTCGTTGGGGAAAACGATCACGGTGCGGATGCCAAAAAGTCAGCCCAAAAGGCGTGGACCAGACGGTGGTTCGTCATCCGGTGACGTTCCTGTCATAGACACGGTAGGTTCGGGTAGTAGGACGGATGTTCATCAGCCAGCCCTGCCGATATTGACCAGAACCAGCATTTTTGACCGGGAAATCGAAGTGCGTCGGGTGGATAAAAAAGATCGGGTACGTGTTATCAGGCGTAGAAACAAGGGTGCCGCGGACACCAGTGAAAATGAGGGAAAGACCCGAAAATATCGGGGAAGTGGAAAAACCCCACCGCCTAAAGTGAGCGTTTCCCCTGAGTCTCTGCACGACGATCTCCTGCCCATGGAGTTTCAGGTGCTTGCGGTCGAGAAAGGTGAAGGTACGGACGATCTAAGGCGATTGATGCAGGTGATCCGTACCATGGCGCACGGGTTAATAGATGTCCGTGTTTTGACGGCGCTGTGTCGGCTTGAAACCGGGCAGGCCTTTTCCATGGTTGGAAAGCGCCAAAGATTATGCCTGGTTGCCGTATTTTTCCAGGAAAAGGCGTTCCCGGTGGTGTTGCTGGATGTGGAGCATAGTAACAAAATGGCCTTGTCTACGCTGTTGCTGCGATTCAAGGGTAGTATCGGGCTTCGAGATATCGAAAACCATATCCTGTTGTATGGATAAAATAAAGATGTATACTAGATAATAAAGTTGTATACTA
Source organism: Acidithiobacillus ferruginosus (assembly GCF_018854495.1). Lineage (GTDB taxonomy): Bacteria > Pseudomonadota > Gammaproteobacteria > Acidithiobacillales > Acidithiobacillaceae > Acidithiobacillus > Acidithiobacillus ferruginosus. The sequence continues at coordinate 19,473 of NZ_JABBDR010000210.1, read as the reverse complement.
AAAAATAAAGATGTAGACTCGATATTAAAGATCTATACTCATCTCCAGGTGAAGCGTAAAATTTCAGTTGGAGGTGGAGGCTCATGTCAAAAGGTTCTCGTAAATCCGAGTCAGGAGCTATTGCGCGCCGTCTGAAAGAAGGACGTGGCCAAAGCAGTGGGAAAAGCTATAAACCGTGGCTCACCGTGCGCGACGTACCTTCTCGGGGCTTGTCTGTCCGTATAAAAGGCCGAAAAACGGGCCGTGTGCACCACTTGCTCTCCCAGTTGGAGTTGAGCTACTTCCTCATGCTGGATGATATACGAGCCAGTTGTGTTATGGACATTCGTGAGCAATTTCCTTTGACCCCCATCGAGACGACGCTTGAGATCGCGGATATGTTGAGCATCCCGCACCCCAAAGATCCTAAAACCGGGGAGCCTATCGTGATGACAACCGACTTTTTGGTCATCGTCACGTCTGCCGACGGAGAGCGGCGATTGGCCCGCACACTGAAGCCGTCAGCCGATCTTGGTTCTCCGCGAGTCATTGAAAAATTTGAAATTGAGCGGACATATTGGGAGACTCAGGGAGTAGACTGGGGCATCGTTACCGAACGCGAAATACCTCAATCATTGGTGGGGAACTTAAGAAGCCTTCAGGGTTGTTGGGATACAGACAATCTACCAGCGGTTGCAGTACCCCAAATAGAACGGATTGAGGCAGAACTCCACAGAGCATTATCCGATAAGTCGATACCACTATTCCAAGCGGCGTTAGATTGTGATGGGCGGTTAGGTTTTGAAAATGGCACCAGTCTGGCAGTGGCTAAATATCTGATAGCTACGAGGCGCTGGGACATCGACCTGCATCAACCGATCAAGACCGAGGAAAACCTACATATTCTCGTACGCGGGTACGGGTCAACGGAAATGGCTCCGGAGGGATAGGGTATGTCGAACCTTTCGGTGGGGATGATCGTGGAGTGGATCAGTGAACAAGAGGACTCCACGCCTCTGGTGGAACGCATACTTTGGGTGAACCCAACCGCAACCGACCTGGTCAGCATCCAATTGGATGAACCGCTCGCTCTCCCCGTCTGGAAAAGGTTGGCGGATATAGAGGAGGCGCTATCTAACGGTTCTGCCATCATTCGGGTAGCGGATCCTTATGTGCATAGATTGCACCCGCCGGAGTCTTTTCTCCTCAAGCATAGACAGCGTCGCGATGCTGCCTGGAAGGTCATAGAAGATATGGTGAGCCGCGTACCGGATATTTACGATGAGAATATCCGTGGCGGCTTGGTAGCTGACGCGGCAAATCAGCACTCCGTTCACAAGATGACGGTCTATAAATATCTTCGCAGGTTCTGGTGGGGTGGTATGGTGAAAAATGCCCTTCTGCCGAGCTACGAACGCAGTGGAGGACCAGGCAAAGAAAAATCTGCCAATAGTGCATCTAAGCGGGGACGACCAACAAAGGCGACGGTGTTGCGGGATGCCCCGCCGGGAATTAATGTCGATGACAGCATCCGTAGAATATTTTCAGTAGCCTTTCGCCTTTATGTTGATACCAATAAAGCCCTTACATTGAAACGCGCATATTCCCTAATGCTGAGCAATTATTTCAATGTTGGCTTTGAAGTAAAGGGGGGCGTGCGTGTACCCGTTTTACCGCCCTCTCACCAGCTACCCACATTGGAGCAATTCCGATACTGGTACAAGAAGCAGCAGGACATCGAAGCTTCGTTTACTAAGAGAGAGGGCGCGAGACGCTTTGCGCTCAAGCGGCGCCCTGTGCTGGGTAGTTCCACGAAAATGGCCTTTGGCCCGGGTTCCATATACCAAATCGATGCTACCATAGCGGACGTATACTTGGTGAGCAGCTTAAATCGGTCTCAAATTATTGGCCGTCCAGTAGTGTATGTTATTATCGATGCCCTGAGTCGCATGATCACCGGACTATATGTGGGGCTTGAAGGACCGAGCTGGTTAGGTGCGATGATGGCGTTAGCTAATGCGGCGAGCGATAAAAAGGCGTTTTGCAGCAAATATGGAATCTCCATATCGGATGAGGACTGGCCGTGCAAGAATCTTCCTATGGAGATCCTTGCGGATCGCGGCGAATTACTGAGTAGGCACGCCGATGAACTGACAGATTCGTTAAACATTACGGTGGCGAATGCGCCGCCCTTTCGTGCCGACTGGAAGGGTATAGTGGAGCAGCAGTTCCGAATTGCCAATGAACGAGTGATCCATTGGGTCCCTGGGGCCGTGCGGCGTGTCGCAAGAGAACGTGGTGACTGGGACTATCGTTTAGACGCAAAACTGGATCTTAACGCGTTCACAAAAATTATGATCTATAATACGCTGAGTTATAACAAAATGCACTGGATGGAATGGTATCGCCATGATGAATTTCAAATTCAGTCCGCGGTGGATCCTTTTCCGCGCACCCTCTGGAACTGGGGAATTGAGCATCGTAGCGGATTCTTACGAACCCGACCCCAGGAGGCCGTGTTGCTGGCCCTAATGCCAAGAGGCGAAGCCTCCGTAACCCATTTAGGCATCAAATGGCAGGGATTATATTACACCAGCGAGATCGCTGTTCGCGAACAGTGGTTCATACGTGCAAGGGCGACGCGCACATGGAAGGTTTCGGTGGCGTATGATCCAAGAAATATTGAGATGATCTATATTATTCAGCCCAAAGGCGGTATTGAAGCTTGCCACCTACTGGAGAAGAATCAGGACTTCGCGGTGTATATGGTTGAGGAAGTGCAGGACTACGTGGCGGATCGCAAGCTCCGAAAAGCGGAGGTCAAAACGGATATTCTGCAAGAGCGGGCTGAGTTTATGGCCCAAGTAGATGCGGTTGTGACAGCGCAGGAAAATCTGACTGAGGGTGCTGCGTCCACTGACCAGAGCAACCACAAGCGTGTAAAGGATATCCGTCAGAATCGACGGGAAGAACGAGAACGTGTCCGGAAGGCGGAAGCATGGGAACTGGCGGAACACCCGGGTACATCAAGGAAAATCGGCGGCGGTTCGCAGTCAAATGCAAGCGATTCTTCGAGTACGGTTGAGTCGCGCAAAAGAGGGTTTTTAAATATTCTGAAGCAAACGCGGAAGAGCGATTAAACAGAGGGCTCCGCGTCCGCTCAGGTGGACCGTACCAATCCCAGTTCCTGGAACAGGTACTTGTGCGGGAAGTGCTCAGAAACGGACAGGTCGGCAAAACGCGTGTTTACCAGCGAAGCTGGCAGCGCTGCCCAGCTCTTCCTCGATCCGCAGCAACTGGTTGTACTTGGCCACCCGTTCGCCACGCGCCGGAGCTCCCGACTTCAGGTGCCCTGTATCCAGGGCAACGGTGAGGTCGGCGATGAAATCGTCGGTGGTCTCACCGGAGCGGTGGGAGACAAAGGCACCCCAGCCGTGATATTGCGCCAGCCGCGTGGCGGTGATGGTCTCGGTCACCGTGCCGATCTGATTGAGTTTGATGAGGGTGGCGTTGGCAATCTTGTCTTCCATGGCGCGGGCGATGATTTTGGGGTTGGTACAGAAGATGTCGTCGCCAACCAGTTCGATGACGCCACCGAGCTTCTCATTCAGCAACTTCCAGCTCTCCCAGTCGTTCTCCGCGAGGCCGTCTTCCAGCAGAACCACCGGATAATTGCGGACGATTTCTTCGTAGTAGGCCACCATCTCCACACTGCTGATGGCCCGCTTCTCGGTACGTAGCTGATAGACGCCGTCCTTGAAAAACTCCGAGGATGCGGGGTCGATGGCGATGCCGGCGTCCCGGCCCGGTTCCAACCCGGCCTTACGGATGGCGTCCAGCAACAGATCATAGGATTCATGGTTGGAGGACACCATCGGCGCAAAACCCCCTTCATCACCGACACCGACCGAGAGATGTTTCTCCAGCAGGACGGCCTGCAGGGCATGGTAGATTTCCGCCCCCCAACGCAGGGCTTCACGGAAATTGTCCGCGCCATAGGGTACCAGCATGCACTCCTGGAAGTCGGCGCCTTGCCAGTGGGCGTGAACACCGCCATTGAGTATGTTGAAGCAGGGGACCGGCAGGCGGGTGGCACCCGGGCCGCCCAGATAGGCGTAGAGGGGCAGATCGCTGTAGTTGGCCGCTGCGCGGGCGCAGGCCATGGAGACGCCGAGCAGGGCATTGGCGCCCAGGCGGCTTTTGTTGTCGGTGCCGTCCAGGCCGATGAGGGTGTCGTCGATGGCCTTTTGTTCCCGGACATCCAGATACTGTAGGTCCGGGGCGATGATTTCTTCAATGTTCCGAATGACTTTTTCTACACCCTTGCCGCCATAGCGGTGAGCATCGCCGTCGCGCAGCTCGACGGCTTCCTTGCTGCCGGTGGATGCGCCGGAAGGTACTGCCGCCCGGGCGCGACTGCCGTCGGCCAGGAATACTTCTACTTCCACCGTGGGATTACCCCGTGAGTCCAAAATTTCGCGGGCGATGATGTCTTCAATACGGCTGTCCATAAATGCTCCTGTCTCGCCGATTTTGCGTGTCGCAACTATCGGTAGTAAACGAGAAAAATTAGTAGGGTGTCAAACATGGATTAATTGGGGTAGGTCAACTGCACTGTGAATCTCGCGCAGCATGTCATCATCACTATCTATGGAAACCCAGTTCCGAAAAGCACTCGAACGTGCCCGCGTGCGAGTAACGGCACAACCGAACGAAGCACTATAACTGATTGTAAAAATGTTATTTTTTTAATTACTTTTTTACTGCTTGACCAAGCCATCACTATATTACTACTATAAATGATCACAAGTGGCGATGGAGTCCGCCCAATAACCGCCTTTATAGGCTAATGACTGCTACTGATCCTGATCGCGAGGTCGGGCGGTGGAACGTCATGGAAGCCATATAAAGGGGAAGGCATGCTCGGCGATATCGTCCTGCAGTGTGGACAAGTCTTGACGGTGCTTTTGTTGTCACCGCTTTTGCACGGCTTCATGGTCACCATGGAAGAGCGCGTTCAGCGCGGACAGGGTCCTTCCATTTTCCAGCCCTATTGGGATATCTGGAAACTTTTCCATAAAACTCTGCTGATACCGGAATCTGCGTCCTGGGTGTTTTTCTGGGCGCCGGTGGTGGCTTTTACCGCCATGCTCATCGTGCCGATGCTGATTCCGGTGCTGACCAATTTCCCGCTGCCCCTGTCCGATATGGGGGATATCCTCGGCGGCGGCCTGATTCTGACCCTCGGCGGCTTTTTCATCCTGCTGGCCGGGCTGGATACCGGACAACCCTTTGGTGGACTAGGTTCCAGCCGGGCGGTGATGCTCGCCATCCTCGCCGAGCCGACCCTGATCCTAGTCTTTGTGGGTATCACCTTTCTCGATCACTCCATGCTGCCTTTCGTCGCCAATCACCTGCTGGCACAAGATCCGGTGGCCTACTGGAGCCCGGCGCATATCTTCCTGATCTTCGCCTTTTTCATTCTGCTGACCGTGGAGACCGACCGCCTGCCCATCCACTCCACCATCCCCTACGAGATCTACATGATTGACGAGGCCCGGATTCTGGAATACTCCGGGCCGCTGCTGGCCCTGCTGAAGTGGGCGAGCTGGATGAAGCAGTTTTTGCTCTACACCATTTTCCTTAACGTCTTTTTCTTTCCGTGGGGATTGTCTGCTACGGGAAGTTTTGGCTCGGTGCTGTTGGCCCTGCTGATTATTCTGGCCAAGTACGGGGCGGTGGGGCTGGTGATGGTGGCCGTGGATACGCTGCAGTCGCGGCTGCGCTTCTACCGTTATCAGGAGCCGCTGGCGCTGTCCTTTCTCTTTGCCGTGCTGGCCATCGTGGCTGACCAGCTTTAGGAGGGTGCGATGCTGATCTTTCATCTGGGTCCCCTGGCCGCTTCCCTGTTCAGTCTGCTGGCGATTCTGGCGCTGGTGCTGTCCTTCGTGATGCTGGCATCCCATTGGCTGAAGAATCATGTTTATGCTTTTGCGGCGGAATCCTGGACCATCGCGGCCATTTCCGCCTCCATCGGCTATTACGGGCATTATCCGGAACTCTACCTCATCGCTGTTCTGACGGCGATTTTTCGCGGGACCATGCTCCCTTATCTGGTGCTGCGGCTGGTCAACCGGCTGGATATCCAACGCGAGTTCACCCCGCTGCTCAAGCCTTCCTCCAGCATGGTCCTCGGCGCGGCGCTGGTGATTTTTTCCTATGAAGTCGCAAGGCAACTGGGAGTGGCGCTACACCTGACCGACAATATCGCGGTGCTGGCCCTGACCTGCATGTTCAGCCTCAAGCTCATCGGCTTTTTGATGATGATCCTGCGCTCCGAGGCCATCAGCCATATTCTGGGGCTGCTGGTGATTGAGAATGGCATTTTTCTCGGCTCGCAGATTCTGGTACCTGGCATGCCGGACCTCCTGGAGCTGGTGATCATCTTCGATCTGCTGATCATTGTCTTTGCCTTCGGCATGCTGGTGCGCCTCCTCAAAGTACACGCCGGAACCACCAGCAGTCGCGGCCTGCAAAAGCTGGTGGGCTGAGATGGTGAATTTCGACGCACTCATCGCAGCACTGTGGATCATACCCGCAGTGGCCATCCTGCTGATGCTGGCGATCCGCCGTCCACACTGGGCGGAGTACATCAACTTCGGCAACTCCATCGTAGTTTTCGGACTCACCCTGACGATGCTGGTGGCGGTGCCCGACAAGACGCTGGTGACCGGCGCCCAGTTGATCCTGCTCACCCCGCTGGGGGCCTGGGTACTGTTTTGCGTAGGTCTGGTCTATCTGCTGGCATCCATTTATGCCATTGGCTACATGCGCCTGCTGCCGGAAGAAAAACCCCGGCTCCATAAGTATTATGCCTTGCAGGCGAGTTTTGCCCTGACCATGCTGATCGCGCCGCTGATGAATAACCCCGGCATTTTCTGGATTGCCATCGACTTCACCACCATCGTCAGTGCCTTTCTGGTGGGCTTCGAGCGCGAGGCAGAATGTATCGAGGCGGCGTGGAAATATCTGATCATCGTTTCCGCGGGTCTGGCGTTGGCGCTGCTCGGCATCATTCTCTTCTACTGGGGTGGCACCTTTACCTTAGGACCGACCTATGCCCTGACCTGGGCTAATCTGCGGGAAGTAGCGCCGCATGTGCCGGAGACGCTGCTCTTTCTCGCCTTTCTGCTCACCCTGGTGGGCTTCGGCACCAAGGTGGGTCTGGCACCCATGCACACCTGGCTGCCCGATGCCCACAGCGAAGGCCCGGCGCCGGTTTCCGCCATGCTTTCCGGGTCATTGCTGAATATCGCCCTGCTCGGCATTTACCGGTTTCTGTCCATCGTCGATAGCGGTGGTTATAGCGTAATGGGGCATACGGCACTGCTGGTGCTGGGCGTCATTTCACTCTTCATCGCCGGAATGTTCATCGTCCGGCAGGATGGCGCCAAGCGCATGCTCGCCTATTCCTCCCTGGAACACATGGGGGTGCTGGCCATCGGCTTCGGTTTCGGCGGTCCCCTAGCCTTCGCCGGGGCCATGTATCACATGATCAACCATTCCCTGACCAAATCCATGATGTTTTTCGGCGCTGGCAACATGATGCGCGCCTATGGCACCAAGTCCATGAGCCAGATGCGACGGGTATTGCGTTATTACCCGGTCAGTGGCGCGCTCTGGCTGCTGGGGGCTGTGGCGATTACCGGAGCACCGCCTTTCGGGCTCTTCCTCTCGGAAATCACGATTCTGCGCGGCGGTATCCTGAGCGCCAATCCGTGGGCCGTGTGGGTGATGGCGACTCTGCTGATCCTTATTTTTATTGCCTTCATGAACCACTTCCGGCGCATGATCTGGGGGCCGGAACCGGAGCCCGGCGCGGTCCCAACCCTCAGGCTGTCCGTCTGGAATACCCTGCCCATGTGGCTGGCCTTTGTACCGATTCTGGTGCTTGGACTGTGGTGGCCGGAAGGACTGTGGCATTTCTTTCAGCAGGCTTTTCGGGTGCAACCATGAGTGCGGCCATGACCTATAACGATTGCGAACGGCGCCAGATATCGGCAGCAGATCTCACGGCGGTCGCCACCGACTGCATAGCCGCCGGGATGCGCTTTCAGATGGCCTGGCATGACTGGGAGGAGGGTGTCTGTGTCGTGCGCTATCTGATCAGCCAAGGCAACCGGGTACCTTTTCTGCTGTTGGAGTTGCGTACGGACGAAACCTTGCCGTCCCTGGCCGCCGTCGTCCCCCTGCTCGGCTGGTATGAGCGGGAGATGCAGGATCTCGGTGGTCTGCACTTTACGGGGCATCCAGAGCCCTATCCCCTGGTGATTCACGAAGGATTTTCGCTGCCCCGCCCAGCGCTGGGGCGGGAGGGACCGGAAGGCCATCTGAGCGGTGCGTATGCACCACCCACCATGCCGGAAGTGCGGGGAGACCAGGTACAAGACCTCTATTGGGGGCCAATACGGGCCGACGTGGTAGAGACCGGGGAGTTTCACTTCTCTTACATCGGCGAAGCGATTCTCCACTACCATCCCCGGCTGTTTTTCAAACATCGCGGGATGGAAGCACGCTTTGCCGGTCAGCGTGCCGAGGCGGCCGTTTTTCTGGCGGAGCGGGTGTCGGGCGTCGGCAGCGTCGGCCATGCCCTGGCCTATTGTCAGGCCGTGGAGTCCGCCTGGAGTATCGAAGTACCCGCGCGGGCACAACTGCTGCGGGTGATTCTTGCGGAGTTGGAGCGCCTCTACAATCACTTCCACTATTTTGGCCTGCTGGCGAAGACGACGACGCTGAAAGTAGGCTCGGCGACGGGTTTTCTGCTGGAAGAACGGGTGAAGCAGGTGGCCGGACAACTGACCGGATCGCGCTTCCTGCGCAGCCTGCTGACTGTGGGCGGGCTGCGCCGCAACCTCCAGGCGGAGCACCTGGCGAGTGTGCTGGAAAATATCATCGACGAAGGTGAAGCCTATCTGACCCGCTTGCACCAAACCGCCAGCCATCTCGACCGCCTGATGGGCACCGGAATTTTATCGAAGGAAGCCGCCTTTGATCAGGGGGCTACCGGGCCGGTGGCCCGTGCCTCCGGCCTCGACCGGGACCTGCGCCGCGACCATCCCTACGCCGCCTACAGTCACCTGCGCTTTAATGTGCCGGTGCGCGAAAAGGGCGACGCCATGGCCCGCAGCGAGGTTCGCGCGGATTCCCTGCGCGAGGCTATCGCCCTGCTGATGCAGGCCTCCGGACGCCTCAAGGCGGGTCCTGTGCGCGCTGAATACACCGTGCCACAGGGACAGCAGGAAGGCCTGGGCTGGACGGAAACGCCGCGCGGCTCGCTGTATTACAGCGTGCGGATCCGCGATGGCCGTCTCGAACGAGTGAAGATCAAATCACCCTCATTTTCCAACTGGCGGGTGTTCCCGCTCACGGTGCATGGCACCAACATGATGGACTACGCCATCAATGAGGCCAGTTTCGGCCTCACCATCGCCGGTTGCGACCGTTAGGAGGACAAAATGCCGGTATGGACCTGGACAGGATTAAAAGCGGGTAAAGCCGCGACCCGCTGGCCGCAGCGCGGTCCCGACGGGCAGGAGGGCGTGCTGGGCATGCCGCGCTGGGACCCGGCTGCCTGTCGCAGCGACTGCAATACTTGCGCCGCCGCCTGCCCCACGGGCGCTATCACCGTCGCCAACGGCACAGCGGTGGTCGATTACGGGCGCTGCATCGTCTGTCAGCGTTGCGTGGAGGATTGTCCAGAAGGGGCGATGACCAGCTCTTATGACTGGGCCTTCGGCGTGCGGCGGCGCGAAGACCTGATCTGGACTGCGGCACTGGATGGCCCCGAAGGACAGCAAGTGGGCAAGCGGGTGGCACGGAGCCTGCGCCGCAGCCTGCACATTCGTCATGTGGATGCGGGCTCCTGCAATGGCTGCGAGTCCGAAATCAGCGCCCTCGACAATCCGTTCTACAACCTCCATCGGTTGGGCATATTTTTTACCCCATCGCCGCGCTTTGCGGATTTACTCATGGTGACGGGCCCGGTAACGGCGCCCATGCGCGAACCGCTGCTGGCCACCTGGGAGGCGATGCCGGAACCGCGCCTGGTGCTCGCGACGGGCACCTGCGCGGTCTCTGGTGCGCCCATGGACGGTGGCTACGCGGGTGGCCATGGACTGAATGAACTTTTGCCGGTGGATGTCTGGCTGCCGGGCTGCCCGCCCAATCCCGCAGCCCTCATCCATGCGCTGCTCCTGCTGCTGGAACGGATGCCGCAACGGGTTCAGGGAGGCCATTATGGTGCTGGATAGTTTTTGCATCGCTGCTCTGCTCCTGGTTCTGACCATTGCCCTCGGTGTGCTGCGGCAGGGCTGGCTGGCGCGGATCACCCTGATTGTGGGTACACTGGCGACACTGATTGGCAGCGCCTCCTGCTTGCCGGACGGTTCGGCGACCGGTGCGCTGTGGTCGCTGGGCGATATTGCCGTGACCTGGCAACTCCAGCCCGCTGCGGCCTGGCTGCTGTTCTGGGGTGGACTGGCAGCGCTGGCGGCCTTTCTCTCCCCCAGTCGCGCCAAAAACCCCACCATCTGGATGGCCGGCGCAGCCGTTGCCTTACTCGGCAGTCTCGGCGTTGCCGGTTTGCAGGAGGGTGTCTCTTTTCTGATTGCCTGGGAGTTTTTGAGTTTCGGCGGGGCGGTCATGCTCCTCGCCGACGGCCTGCAGGAAACTCAACGCGGCGGGCAGGCCAGTCTCTATATGCTGGCCCTGCTGGAAATTGGCGCGGTGGCGCTGTTGCTCTGTCTGGCGCTGCTCGGCGCGAGCGATACGCAGTTTGTCGGCTGGGCGGCGAGCTGGTCCACTTATGGCACGGCGGCCTTCGGGGTGGCGGTCCTGTTCATTATCGGCTTCGGCGCCAAACTCGGTATTCTGCCCTTTTATGAATGGTATCCGGGTGCTTACGGGAGTGGCAGCGGTGCTTCGGGGGCGCTGCTTTCCGGCATTGTGCTGAACGTCGCGTATTTTGCCCTGGGACGGGCCATGCTCGACTGGTTGCCGGTCGGTGCCGCCACCGGGGTGGGCATTTTGCTGGTGTCCCTGGGGACGGTATCCGCCATCCTCGCTATTCTCTACGCCTTTCAACAGGAAGACTGGCGGCGCCTGCTGGCCTTTTCCACAGCGGAAAATGCGGGGCTGGCGGTGGTCGCGCTGGGTGCCGCCTCCCTCTTTCGGGCCGACGGCCTGTCCATGCTGACGACTCTGGCCTGGACGGTAGGCCTGATTCATCTCGGCGGCCATAGTCTGGCCAAAGGCGCGATGATGCTGAGCGCCGACCGGGTGGCGGCGGTGCGCGGCAATTATCAGATCGCGCAAAGTCGGGTACTGGCCCTCGCCCCTTGGACCTTGGGCATCGGCGCGCTGTTCGGGGCCATGAGTCTCGCCGCCATGCCACCCATGGCGGGCTTTGCCAGTGAATGGTATCTCTTTCAAACCGTGTTTCAGGATTTCCATCTGACTTCCTCTGCCGCGCGGGTGATCCTGGCGCTGGGCGGTGCCGGTCTGGCCCTGACCGCCGCCATTGCCCTGGCGACGATGGTCAAAGTCTTCGGCATCGGTCTGCTCGGACGGGAGGAAAATCCAGCCGAAGTCACGGGCCGCTGGCCGCTTCTGGGTCTGGGTCTTTTGGTGCTGGCCTATGCCGTGGCGCTGCCATGGACATTAGCGGCGCTGGTCCGGGACGGCTGGCCCGCCGTTCCCACCGCCGTGGCCGCCATGGTGCGCGGCCCGATACTGGTGCCATTGACCCCTCATTTCGCCTTTATTTCGCCACCTTTGCTACTGCTCATGGGGCTTGTACTGGCGCTGATTCCCCTGGGTTTGCTGGGCTGGAGCCAGCGCAGTCACGGCCGCCGCCGGGTACCCGTATGGGGTCACGGCCTGCGCCGGATACCGGCGGAAAATGCGGTGACCGCGCTGGCTTTTTCCAATGCACTGCGGGAATTTTACAGCTTTGTGTACCGGCCCAGCACCCATACCGAAAAAAGCCATACGGACCGCCATTATTTCGTTCATGAGGTGCACTTTAATTACAGTCAGGCCCCCGTCTTTGGACCCTGGTTATTCCGCCCGATGGTACGCCTGGTACAGCAGCTCAGCGACCGGATCGGTCTAGTTTTACAGAATGGTTCGCTCAATGCCTATCTCGCTTATATCGGGATATTGTTGATCGTTGTTTTTGCCAGCGTCTTTTATTTGTAGTGTGAAGGAGTAAAGATGTTCGCCACTTTCGGCTTCATTGCCCTGTTCGCCGTACTCGGCGCCTGGGCGCGTTATGGACAGACCTTGCTGGTGCAGACGGTGTTCGGCCGCGGTTTTCCCTGGGCAACCCTGAGCATTAATGTGCTGGGCTGTTTTATCATGGGCTTCCTGTTTTTTGAGACCTTGGAACGTATTTCGGTAAGCCCTGAATTACGCACCGGAATACTCACCGGCGGACTGGGTGCTTACACCACCTTTTCGACATTCTCCCTCGAAACGCTGGTGCTTTTTGAGAATGGCGAGGCCATCAAGGGCCTGCTCTATATGTTTACATCGCTGTTTCTGTGCGTCGGTGCCGCTTTTGTCGGGGCCTGGGTTTCCCGCAGCATCTGAGAGGTGAAGCATGACTACGGTATCTGTAGTGCGTATTTATATTAAAGAAGGCGATAAACATGACGGGCATAATCTCATGGAGGAAATCTTCCGCATGCTCCACGATCAGTACAAGGTGCATGGCGTTACCGCCTTTCGCGGTATCGCGGGCTTTGGCAGCAAAGGGGTAGTGCATGCCGACGATGTTCTGCGCCTCAATGTGCATTTGCCGCTGGTACTGGAGTTTTTTGATGAGCCAGAGACAGTGGATGCCGTGATGCCGCACCTGCAGGAAATGGTGCCACCGGGCCATATTCTGCGCTGGCAAGCCGATTGCGGTTGCGAATGAACCATCATTACTGCCCACTCTGTTATGCGGAGATTTCCATTGGTGCGATCATTTGTCCGGCCTGCGGGCGGAATATTGAGGACTGGGAACGCCACACGCCATATTACGACCGCTTGATCCGGGCGCTGAAAAACCCCCATTCCGAAGTACGGATGGGGGCTATTCTCAGCCTACAGAATCATGGCCGGGAAGCTGCCGCAGGGTCGTTGGCGGAATGCGCCATGAACTGGCCTATTGATGTGGTGCAGGGAATGGCCGTTGTCGAGGCCATCGCAAAATTACCGGACGGCGCCGAGAAAACCGCTGCCTTACGGCAATTACAGCAACATGAAGCCCATGCAATACGCGTTGCTGCAGGAGAACTGCTGGCAAAGAAGGAAACAGATCACTATGGTCATTCGACTTAAACAGTCAGTGGATGCACTGGCAGAGCGCGTCGTCCGTAAAACCGGTGAATACCCGCGTATCGGCGTAGCGCTGTGGATATGCCACAACGGATCAGCCCATGTTGTGCCTTTGAAGGATTCCGTGCTGTCCGGCCCAGGCCCTGCTGGACCCTGCCTGTTGATTGGTCATTATCGGGCACCTTGTGAACCTGAAAATATTGTCGAAGATATTGAGTGGGTGGTACGTGCCGTCCGCATGGGACAGCTACATTAGAATCACAGGGAGCACTTTATAAAATGCGTATCAGAAGGCTTGTACTGGATGTCGATAAGGCTTTTGCTCAGCCCAGTTTGTTCGATATTGCCGCGGCCATCGAAAAAGTCAGCGGTGTGGAGGGTTTTAATATTTCGGTGGAAGAAGTCGATCAGGAAACGGTCGGCACACTGATCAATGTGGAAGGTGACAATATCGATTATATCGGATTGCTTGCGGCCATCGAAAAAAGTGGTGCTGCCGTGCATGGTGTCGAGGAAATTGTCGTCGGTGATCGCATGGTCGATTACCGGCGACGGGCCAGCAAATGAAAATATCGCGCCGGGAGATATTCCCCATAGTACTCGGTCTCGCCGACGGAACCTGCACGGCGCTGGTGCTGGCCAGCCAGAAGATGATGACGGGCGGCATCGATGTCTGGCAGGCCTTTCGCATTGGCATCATCACCTCGGCATCGGGCTTTTTGCCCTTATGGATGGCGGAATATGCGGGACTACGCAGCGATCTGGTCAGGATGGCGAAGCAGCTGAATATGGCTTCTGCCCATGCGCTGCAAAAAAGCGACCTGGGCCTGCAAACCCTGCGTAATTCCTGGTTTATGGCGAGCCTCGCCACCACCAGCAGTTTCGGCGGCGCGGCGATACCACTGACGCTGGCCGTACTCTTTCCGCGGTGGATTTATCTGCCACTTTTTGCTGCCAATCTCACCCTGATGACGGTGGGTCTGGTGCTCGGTTACTGGGTACAAGGCGCACGCTGGAAATGGGCGCTGGGACTGATGGGCATTGGCGATGTGCTGGCGGTGCTGGGCTACAAGGTGGGTTTCTCATGATCTGCAGGCGGCACCCATGACAGCCCTGTGGACACATTTCGCATTAAACCTCGCGCAGGTCGCTTTTTTGCTGATTTTCGCGCCCTTGGTCGAAGGCGTTTTGCATCGCCTGGAAGAAATCATTCAGGGCAAACGCGGACCCAGCATCTGGCAGACCTACCGGGATATCTGGAAGCTATTCGGCAAAGATGAAGTCATCTCCGAGGAGTCCACCTGGGTATTCCGTTTCGCGCCGATTGTCGCTTTTGTCATGCCGATGTTTGTGGTGCTGCTGATTCCGGCGCTGACTGCCTACCCCCTCTTTTTTGCCTTCATGGGGGATATGGTCGCGGTGGGCTTTCTGATGGCTGTTTCCGGGTTTTTTGTCGCGCTGGCAGGCATGGACACGGGCAATGTCTACGCCGCAGTGGGCGCCAGCCGCACCCACATGGTCGGTTTTCTGGCCGAACCGGTGTTCATCATGGTGTTTTTCAGCGTGTCCTATGTGGCGAACAGCACCATCCCCTATTTCGTGAATGCCACTTGGGGGGCATCGTGGGGCAGCATGCTGCAACCCTCGCATTTGCTGGTGATTCTCGCCTTTTTCCTGCTCATTCTCGCGGATGAGGGCCGCATTCCGGTGGATAGCGCCGCAGGCAAGGTGGAAATCGCCATGATCGGCCACTCCAAAGGGCTAGAATATTCGGGTACCAGCGCGGCGCTGATGAAATGGGGCGGGACAACCAAACTGATGGTGCTGGCCCTGGTCTTAGTCAATGTGCTGGTGACGCCGTGGGGCCTTGCGCAACACACACAGTGGACGGCCATTCTCGCGGCAGTGGGTCTGGTACTCCTCAAACTGCTGGTTTTTGTGATGGTCCTCGCCCTCATCGAAACCACCCTCGCTAAACTACGGCTCTTCCGGATCTCCGAGTTTCTCGCAGTGGCCTTTGTGATTTGCCTCTTCGCGGTCAGCGTGCGGCTGGTGGGGCTTGGCTGATGAATACCACCGTGAGCCCCCTCGCCTTCAGCCTGGACGGCTCCATCGCCGCCCTCTTCGTCGTGCTCGGTCTCGGGGTAATGGTATCCCGGCAGATGCTGGGGTCCCTGCGCTTTTTCATGTGGCAATCCGTCGCGCTGACGGCCTCGGCACTGGTGCTGGCCGATGCTTTGCAGGCCATCAATCTGCTCTGGGTGGCGCTGATCACCTTCAGCACCAAGGTCATCGCGGTGCCGCTGGTACTGCGCTGGGCTGCCGGAGAGGAAATCTATGGGCGGCGCGAAGTGGATCAGGCTCTGAGCATTTCGGCCTCGGTACTGGTGGCGGCGATACTCGCGCTGGTGGGCTGGTTCGCGGTGGCGCCGGTACTGCCAATCCTCCATGGCACACCGTTTGCGCTGCTAAATTTGCCCACCGGCCTGATCATGGTGCTCTGGGGCGCCTTTACCGTCGCCCTGCGCCGGGAAAGTGTCGCCCAGTTGATGGGTCTCCTGATCATGGAAAACGGGGCTTTCTTCGGCTCCATCGCCATCGTCCACAATCTGACGGTCATTGCCGAGATTGCTGCGGCGGTGGACGTACCGATTGTCGCGCTGGTCATCGGCCTGCTGATTCGCAGTATCCGCCGGGTGACCGGCACCACGCGGGTGGGCGGCATGGATACACTCCATGAACGCTAGCTGGCTACCGGCACTCATCCTGCTCATGCCCTTCGTCGGGGCGCTGCTCGCCCTATTGAATCGGCGGGCCGCACCCTATATGACCCTGCTGGCGGCGGCAATCACTCTGATACTCGCCATACTGGCGGCGCTACAAGTGGAAAGCCACGGCCTGCTGACCGGAACGGATGGTCTCTTTGCGCTGGATGCCCTCGGGGCGCTCTATTTGCTGCCGGTGAGCTTCGTTTATTTTACCTCATCCCTCTATGCCATTGGTTATCTCCGGGCACGCCGTCAGGAACATCCCGCAGGAACGCCGCCTCGTTACCGGGAATATTTCCCCCTGATGAACATCTTCGCGCTGGTGATTTTAGCCGTGCCGCTGGTCGCCAACCTTGCTCTGATGTGGATTGCCATTGAGCTGACCACGGTATTCTCGGCCTTTCTGGTGGCTTATGAGGACCGTGCCGAAGCGCTGGAAGCGGCATGGAAATACGTGGTCTTGACCAGTATGGGGGCGATGATCGCGTTGCTCGGCGTGCTGATGCTCTATTACGGCACCCACGCCATCGACCAACCGCCTACCTGGGACGGACTGCTGAAGGCGGCTCCGCAAATACCCGCGCCCCTGTTGCTCCTCGCTTTTGTCCTCTGGCTGATCGGCTTCGGCGCCAAAACCGGGCTGGTGCCCATGCATACCTGGCTGCCCGATGCCCACAGCCAGGCTCCGGCTTCGGTCTGTGCCGTGCTCTCCGGCGTCGAGACCAGTGCTGCCCTCTACATGCTCTTGCGCATCTATCCGGTGCTGGCATCCAACTCCGGCGTTCATGATCCGGCGGCCTGGTATATGGCGGCAGGACTCATCACCGTCGGCAGCGCCGCCTTCATGCTTTTGCAGGTCCATGATTTCAAGCGGATGTTTGCCTACTCCACCATCGAGCACATGGGGATCATTCTGACCGCCTGTGGCATCGGCGCCGCCGTCCACGAGCAGGGCACGGTCTATCAGCTCTTCGCCCACGGCTTTACCAAGTCGCTGTGCTTTTATGCGGCGGGACTGGCGGGGATCGTCTTCGGCACGCAGGAAATCGCCAAGGTGCGCGGCCTCATCAGTCGCGCACCCGCAGTGGGCTGGGCTCTGGTGATCGGTACCCTGGCCATTGCCGGGGCGCCACCCTTCGCGCTCTTTCTGTCGGAGTTCGAGATTCTCTACACGGGTTTCCGCACCGGCCAGTATCTGCCCACCGGTTTGCTCACCGCCTTCATCGTGCTGGCCTTCATCGCCCTGGCCTACCAAGCCTCGCGCATCGCCTTCGGGGAGCCCGCCACCGCAGCCGATGGCCGACCGCTGCCTAAGGTGCGCCTGCCGCGTACTAGCCTGGCGGCCATGGCCATGGCCATTATTCCGGTCTTTATTTTCGGCTTTTATCTGCCACCGCCCCTCGCCCATCTGGTACACCAGGCGGCATACCTGCTGGAGGTCCACGGATGACGGCCGGTGCGAAAATCAGTGACTGGTTGCAGCAGCAGACGGACGTCACGGTACGCGAGATTTATGCAGGCTGGCTGCAACTCGGCTGTAAGGCCGATCAACTCGTCACCCTGACCACTGCACTGGTCAACCACTGGCGGGCGGAGTTTGTCACCCTGCTGGTGGAAGAGACCTCAGCGGAAGCCCCCCTCGCCGTGCATTATCTTTTCTATCTGCCGGAAGACGGTTGCCTGATCGAACTGAAAATTCTAGTACGTCCGGGGGAGGAATTGCCCGCCATCAGTGACACCGTCCACGCCGCTGACTGGCACGAGCGCGAGGCCTGGGATTTATACGGCCTGCGTTTCAGCGGGCATCCCTTCCTCGGCGATTTTGTACTGCATGACGACGACTGGCCGGAGGGCCTCGACCCCATGCGACACCGTTTCGATGGTCGTCGACGGCCCGACGTGCATGGCTCCGGAGCAAACTGGGTGCCGCCGAAAATTCTCCAGGAGGAGGGCTCCATCCTCTTCCCCATCGGTCCGGTCTGGGGGGATTTCAACGAATCCGGCCTGTGGCTGCTGGAGACCCCGGGCGAGCAGATTCGCTATCTGCACACTCGCCTCTTTTACAAATACCGGGGCGTCGAGAAGATTGCCGAAGGGCAGACGGCGGATCGCGCCTTGCTGCTGGCCGAACGCTTTGCCGGGGCTTCCGCTTTCGCCCACGCCTGGGCCTATTGTCAGGCAGCAGAGCGAATAGGCGATTGCACGGTGCCCGCCCGCGCCCAGAGCCTGCGCCTGATTATCGCGGAACTGGAACGCATCCGTCATCACGCAGCCAATATTGCGGAAATCGCCGGCTCCACGGCACTGTCCGTGGCCAAGGCCATGGCCCAGGAAATTGTCGAAGACCTGTTGCGGCTCAGCGCGCGGCTTTGCGGACATCGTTATTTCTTCGGTTTGCTGACGCTTGGTGGCTTGAACTTTGATCTGGACCCTGCGCAGCTCACCCTATTGGCCGAGACCCTGCCGACGCTGAATGGGCGCATGCGAGAACTGGAGCGTCTGCTGGAAAACAGCTCCAGTTTTCTCGACCGTATTGAGGAAATGGGCGCCCTGAGCCCGGAGCTTGCCCACACCTATGGCGTGGTCGGTCCCATCGCCCGTGCTTCGGGACGGGTCATCGACCTGCGTCGTACCCTGCCGTACGGCAACTACCAGACACTGCCCATGGACATCCCGGTGGAGCAGGAGGGAGATGGTTATGCCCGGCTGCGGGTCCTTTTTGCCGAGAGCCGGATCAGCACTGCCTTGATCCTCCAGGCACTTCAGGACGTGCCGACCGGCCCGGTGCGAATTGCCTGCCCCCTTCGGGAAGGTCATGCCCTCGCCTGGGTAGAGGCACCCTCTGGAGCAACCTTCCACTGGCTGCGCTGCGCTGCCGATGGCCAGGTGCTGCGCCTGCGCCTCGGAACCCCTGGCTTCCGCAACTGGCATGCTTTTGAGCGGGCGGTAGAGGGTGCAGCCTTTCAGGACTTCCCCATCATCCTGGCCACCTGGGGCCTTTCCGTGGCGGAGAATGATCGCTGATGAGCTTCTGGCCTTATTACGGATTAAAACGCGGCATTCAAACGACACCTTGGCCCGCAACGGAAGAACAGACGCCGGGCGTCACGCCAGGACGACCGCAGGCGAGCCAAGTGGTCAATGCCGAGGCACTGGCGCAGGGTTGCCCAACCGGCGCCTTACAGGCGGTCGCTGCAGGAGTGGCCGTGGACTTTGCGCGCTGCATTCACTGTCAACGCTGCCGCCACGGCGACAACGCGCTGCACTGGTCGGAGGACTTTACCTGGACCAGTGTCGGCGGGATTGGGTTGCCCCCGTTGGGCAGCCGCTTCCGGCGCTCCCT
>NZ_JABBDR010000021.1 GCF_018854495.1 Acidithiobacillus ferruginosus | reverse complement strand
CCCCAAGCATCCACCTGGAGGTCTGCCATCGGCAAGATGACAAACATGGCCTTCCCTTCCTCAACTGTCAAAGAACGAACTAACACACTCAATCTTCCGAGTGGGCAGTGATCAATAGCACTTTAACTTCCTGCATCCTTAAAGCGTTATTCAGCACTACACACTAAAACCTATTCAATCCCAAACCACTTCTCTACCGCTTCCCCAGCGACCAGCCCGCGCTCTTTGCGGGCCTCTTCCCTGTGGTGGAGCTGACCGGTCTCGAACCGGTGACCCCCTGCTTGCAAAGCAGGTGCTCTCCCAAC
>NZ_JABBDR010000209.1 GCF_018854495.1 Acidithiobacillus ferruginosus | reverse complement strand
TATCGCGCCCGCCTCAGCCGCCGCCTCAGCCGCGATCTGGAGATCGATATGGCAGGTGCCGCGCTGGCGGTGGACTTGCTGGAGCGGTTAAGGAGGTTCCAACCATGACTACCTACCCCCCGCATTATGCCAACCGTGAAGCGGCAGCGGAATTACTGCTGCGCAGCCTGGCCGCTTATGATGGCAAAGATCCCCTGGTGCTCGCCATTCCTCGCGGGGCACTGCCCATGGGGCGCATCATCGCCAACGCGCTGCACGGTGACCTTGACGTGGTTCTGGTACGCAAAATCGGAGCGCCCGGCAACCCCGAATATGCCGTAGGTGCCGTCGATGAAAGCGGGCGGGTATGGATGGATCCCATTGCCGGCCGCCTGGGCATCGGCGAGCAGTACATTCGCGACGAAGCCGCCCGGCAACTGGAGGTGATCAAGGCGAGACGGGCGCAATACACGCCGATTCACCCGGCCATCGATCCCCGTGGCCGGATCGTCATTGTGGTTGACGACGGCGTCGCCACCGGCGCTACTCTGGGGGCTGCACTGCGTCTCCTTCGCCAGCAGCGGCCCGCACGCCTGATCGCCGCCTTTGCCGTGGCCCCTCCCGACACCATCGCGCGCTTGCATCCCCTCGCAGATGATCTGGTTTACCTGTCGGCCCCGGAGCCGTTTCATGCGGTAGGAGAGTTCTTTACGGATTTCCGGGAAGTCAAGGACGAAGAGGTGCTGGAGATTTTGCGCAAAACACCGCTACCACAAAAACCGCCGCATCCGTAAGCCATGCCCGTTCTCAACCCCGACATCGCGCGCGCATTTGACGAAATCGCTGATCTTTTGGAGATCGAGGACGCCAACCCCTTCCGGGTGCGGGCATACCGCACCGCCGCCCGCCTCGTGCTGGGGCTGAGCAGCGACCTCAAGACCATGGTGGAGGCTGGAGAGGACCTCACCGAGCTGCCCGGCATCGGCGAGGATCTAGCCAAAAAAATTATCGAGATCGTCACCACGGGACACTGCTCCTTCCTCGAAAAACTGGAAAAACAGACCCCGCCAGCGCTGACGGAGCTGCTCAAGGTACCGGGTCTTGGACCCAAGCGGGTCAAGGCACTTTGGCACGAACTGGACGTGGAAACCGTGGACCAGCTCACTCGCGCCGCCAGAGAGGGGCGCATTCGCAGCGTCCCCGGTTTTGGCGAGAAAACCGAAGCGCGCATCCTGGAAGCCCTCCAGGCCCAGATCGCCGCCGTTCCCCGTTTTCCCATCGCCGTCGCCGCCCCATATGCCGCCGCCCTGGTCCGCTATCTGCAGAACGTACCCGGTGTGCGGCGGGTGGTGGTGGCCGGCAGCTTCCGACGCGGCAGGGATACGGTGGGCGACCTGGATATACTGGCTACGGTCGCTGCGGACAGCCCGATCATGGAGCGCTTCACCGCCTATGAGGATGTGGCGGAAGTGTTCTCCCAGGGTACCACCCGGGCCACCGTGATCCTGCGAAACAAGCTCCAGGTGGACCTGCGCGCCGTGGACGAATCCGCCTATGGTGCCGCCCTGCATTATTTTACCGGCTCTAAGTCCCACAATATCGCCATCCGCCGCATGGGTCAGGATATGGGTCTGAAAGTCAACGAATATGGGCTTTTTCGCGGGAAGGAACGGATTGCCGGCGATACGGAAGAGTCGGTCTACGCCGCTGTCGGCCTGCCCTATATCGAACCGGAATTGCGGGAGAACCGCGGCGAGATCCAGGCCGCCCGCGCCGGACATCTGCCGAAACTGGTGGCGATGGGCGATTTACGCGGTGACCTTCACGCCCACAGCAAGGCCAGCGATGGCCACCATAGTATGCGAGACATGGCTGCGGCGGCCCGGGCCGCGGGTCTGGAATATCTGGCTATCACCGAGCACAGCCGCCACCTGACCATCGCCCATGGCCTCGACCCGGTGCGTTTGCGTCGGCAGATGGACGAGATTGATGCCCTCAATACCGAACTCGATGGTATCACGCTCCTCAAGGGCATAGAGGTAGATATCCTGGAAGACGGCAGCCTGGATTTACCCGACAGCATCCTGTCTGATCTGGAGCTGGTGGTGGCTGCCGTGCATTACCGCTTCGATCTGCCCAGGGGCAAACAGACCGCACGCATCCTCAAGGCCATGGACAGCCCCCATTTCACCATCCTCGCTCACCCCAGCGGGCGACTCATCGGCAGCCGGGAACCCATGGATGTGGACATGCCCCGCATCATCCGCCATGCGCGCGAGCGGGGATGCTTCCTGGAGATCAATGCTCAGCCCGAGCGGCTGGATCTCGTCGATATCCATGCGCGGACGGCGAAGGAAGAAGGAGTGCTGCTGGCCGTCAATTCTGACGCCCACAGTATTCACGACTTCGACAATCTGCGTTTTGGCTTGCAGCAGGCGCAGCGCGGCTGGCTGGAGATGAAAGACGTGCTCAATACGAGAACGCTCAAGGAGTTGCGGCCCCTGCTGGCGGCGACCATGAGCCGGTAGATATTGACGGACAAAACGGTCACCCCGGCAGAGCCGGGGATTTCCTGTTTTTAGGGAAGCAAGCTCAGCCTGCCAGCGCAAGCATCAACTGATTGATGCGGGCGACGAAACCGGCGGGATCTTCCAATTGCCCCCCCTCGGCCAGAATCGCTTGATCCAGCAGCAGTGCTGACCATTCGGCGAAGCGAGTATCGTCTTTTTCGCCTTCTATGCGTGCCAGCATGGGATGGGTGGGGTTGACCTCCAGGACAGGTTTGGTGCTGGATATTTCGTGACCGGCCTGCTTGAGCAATTGCTGCATGTACAGGGCCATGTCCCGCTCGCCCAGGACGATGCAGGCCGGAGAACTGGTCAGACGATGGGATACGCGCACAGCCTCCACCCGATCGCCTAAGGCGTTTTTGATGCGTTCCACCAAACCCTCCGCATCCTTTTCGGTTTCTTCCTGCGATTTGCGTTCTTCTTCGGTTTCGATGGCGCCCAGGTCAAGCGCACCTTTGGCGGCGGATGTCAGTACCTTACCCTCAAATTCGGGCAGATGGCTGGTCAGCCATTCGTCTACGCGATCACTGAGCAGCAATACTTCGATGCCTTTTTTGCGCAGCAACTCCAGCTGTGGGCTGTTCTTGGCGGCAAGGAAGGAGTCTGCAGTGATGTAGTAAATCTTGTCTTGACCCTCGACCATACGCGCGAGGTAATCGGCCAGCGATACATTTTGCGTGTCCGTGTCCGTGTGGGTGCTGGCGAAGCGTAGCAGCCTGGCGATCTGTTCGCGGTTGCTGTAATCCTCGCCCGGTCCTTCCTTGAGTCCCCCGGTGTCAGGGTAGTTGTCGCCTCTCTGAAATGGAGTAAGTCGTAGAGCGGGGGCGGAAAGTGGATTATCGAGA
>NZ_JABBDR010000208.1 GCF_018854495.1 Acidithiobacillus ferruginosus | reverse complement strand
CGCAACTGGTTGTCTATCCGCCGCGATTCATGACGTTCGGTACCGATGATATGTAATCCGCCCGCCGCTATCGCCGCGTCATGCAGCCCCTGCCAACCGCTCTTGAGAGACTCGATCCGCCGGGTTTTTTCATCCTCTTCCAGATCCGGATTGGCCAGCACCATATCCACCTGATGGCCGACATTGCCGCCCAGCACGATGTCGGTACCCCGTCCCGCCATGTTGGTGGCGATGGTCACCGCCCCCGGCGTGCCCGCCTGGGCAACGATCTCCGCCTCGCGCTGATGCTGTTTGGCGTTCAGCACTTCATGGGAAACCCGCGCCTGCTTGAGCAGATGAGACAGAAACTCGTTGTGTTCGATAGAGGTGGTACCCACCAGTACCGGCTGCCCGCGCCGTTGACAGTCGCGGATATCTTCCACGATCGCTTTCCACTTCTCCTGACTGGTCCGGTAGATAAGATCGGCGAAATCCGTCCGGCTCACCGGCCTGTGAGTCGGTATGATCACCACTTCCAGGCCGTAAATCTGATTCAGTTCAAACGCTTCTGTGTCAGCGGTGCCGGTCATGCCCGACAGCTTTTCGTACATGCGGAAATAATTCTGAAAGGTGATGGAGGCCAGGGTCTGGTTCTCATTCTGGACCGCCACCCCTTCCTTGGCTTCCACCGCCTGATGCAGGCCATCCGACCAGCGCCGCCCGGACATCATGCGTCCGGTGAATTCGTCGACGATGCAGACCTCTCCGTCGCGAACGATATAATCCGTCTCCCGCCGGTAGATCACGTGGGCCCGCAACGCCTGGTTGAGGTGATGGACCAAGGTGACGTTGGCCAGATCGTAGAGGTCGCCGTCAACCAGCAGACCGCTCTCCGCCATCAGGCGTTCCGCCTTTTCGATCCCCTCCTCCGTAAGCATGACCTGCCGGGCTTTTTCATCGACCGTATAGTCCTCATCGGCGACAAAGCTCCCGACGAGTTTGTCCACCCGGTAGTAAAGGTCGGTATTTTCTTCCGTGGGACCACTGATGATGAGCGGAGTACGCGCCTCGTCGATCAGGATGGAATCCACCTCGTCGATGATGGCGTAGTGCAGACCGCGCTGCACCCGATCGGCCGGAGAAAACGCCATGTTATCCCGCAGATAATCGAAACCGAACTCGTTATTGGTACCGTAGGTGATGTCGGCCGCATAGGCGGCGCGGCGCTCCTCACTGGACAGGTCCGAGATGATGGTACCCACGCTCAGGCCCAGAAAACGGTGAATCTTGCCGACCCACTGGGCATCGCGGCTGGCCAGATAGTCATTGACTGTCACCACATGCACGCCCTTACCCTGCAGGGCGTTGAGGTAGGCCGGCAAGGTCGCAACGAGGGTCTTGCCCTCACCAGTACGCATCTCCGCAATTTTACCTTCATGGAGCATGTAACCACCGATGATCTGCACATCGTACTGGCGCATGCCCATTACCCGCCGGGTCACCTCACGCACCACGGCGAATGCTTCCGGCAACAGGGCATCGAGGGGTTCACCCCGGGCCACCCGCTCCCGGAAGATCGCGGTCTGCGCAGCAAGGGTCGCGTCGTCCATGGCCTTGAAGCGGTCTTCCAGGGCGTTGACCTGCGCCACAATGGCACGGGCTTTCTTGATCAGTCGGTCATTGCGGCTGCCGACGACATGGCGGATGATAGTTCCAAACATGATGAGTACACGAACCTAGTAAAAAATATCGAGCAGGGTAGCATGAAAGCCTATGGATGATAAACGGCGGCGCACCTGGCGCAGCATGACGCAAGGTTCTTCCGGACCCATCGCAGAGGTCTGCCGTCGCGGAGCCCTGTTGCGCGAGCGTCAGGTCGACTGGAACGGATTACTCGCACTGGAAGCGCAGGACCAAACTTGGCTGGTTGACTGGTCCGGGGGGGTGCTGAGCGTACTTTGTCAGAGCCCGGTATGGATTTCCTGGCTGCGAAGAAATGAAAAAAACATACTGAAACGATGGAATGCCCGTTTCCCGGAAACGTCGGCGAGGCAAATCGTCGCCGCGGTCCGGCCCTGGTCGTACCGACTGCCGCAGTCAGCAGGAATTCAGCGGGCGCCTCAGATTTCCGCGGAGGCACCCGAGGCGCTGCGGGCCGTGACCGGGCAGGTGCCCCAAGCCATCGCCGCCGCCCTGCAGCGCCTGGCCAACACCATGGACCGTCTTCAGGCGGAGGCCGTCACCAAGGTGTCGGCAAAGGAAAACGGCGCACGCCGCTCGGCGTAATCCACGAACTCCCAGGCGTCCTGACGGAGAAGCAGCGCCCGCAACAGACTGTTGTTGAGGGCGTGTCCGGCCTTGTGTCCGGAAAAATGGCCGACCAGCGGATGTCCGAGCAGATAGAGATCACCTATGGAATCCAGCACCTTATGGCGCACGAACTCATTGGTGTAGCGCAGCCCTTCTTCGTTGAGCACACGGTAATCGTCGACCACGATAGCGTTGTCCAGATTGCCGCCGAGAGCCAGGCCCATCCGCCGCAACGCTTCGACTTCGCGCATGAAGCCGAAGGTTCGCGCACGGGCCACCTCCTTGAGGTAAGAAGTACGGGCGAAGTCCACCGTCACCTCCTGACCGCCGTTTTTCATCACCGGATGGTCAAAATCGATGGCGAAACTCACCTTGAAGCCTTCGAATGGCTCCAGTTGTACCCAGCGGTCACCATCTTCCGCCTTGAGCGGTTTGGTGATGCGGATGAATCGCTTCGGGGCATTCTGCTCTTCAATCCCCGCGCACTGGATGAGGAATACGAAGGGCGCAGCGCTACCGTCCATGATGGGCACTTCGGGTCCATCGAGATCCACATAGGCATTATCGATACCAAGACCAGCCAAGGCCGACATCAGGTGTTCAACGGTGCCGACCCGGATATGGCCATCGCCGATATTGGTGGAAAGGCGGGTATCCACCACATGGAGCGGATCCGCTTTGATCCAGGCGCCGCCCTCGATGTCGCTGCGGTGGAATACGATCCCGGTATTTACAGGTGCCGGGCGCAGGCCGATGTAGACCTTCTTGCCGCTGTGCAAACCGATTCCTGTACCCCAGATCATGTTCTTAAGTGTACGCTGACGCATCATAGCCTTCTTCCGCGACCTGAGGGATCGCCCTCCCACTGAATAAGTATCTCTACTTTACAACTTTTGTTGTCTCTATACAACTAACCGACTGGTCAGCAGTTTACAGGGGCTGGTCAGCCTTGACAATATTCCATTGACATTTGTTAACACATGCCATAGAAGCTTTTTCCCGCCGGCCGCTACGGTAACCACCCAAAGGCGCATCCGGTTATGTATAATTGCCGGATGCGCGATCGCTCAATGGCCGTCGCATCGTAACCAGGCTTCTCCGATACAAGGACACAGATCATGGCCACCCCCAGCAGCAAAAAAACCCTCATGACGCTCTACTCCAGCAATGATTGTGTCTTCGCGCACCGTGTGCGTTTCGTGCTGGAAGAGAAGGCTATGGAATATCAAATCATCGACGTCGATCTCGGCAACCGGCCCGAAGACCTTGCGGAACTCAATCCTTACAACCAGGTGCCGACCTTGGTGGATCGCGATCTTGCCATTCACGAATCGGTCCTGATCATGGAGTACCTTGACGAGCGATTCCCCCATCCGCCACTGATTCCGGTAGACCCCATATCCCGTGCCAAGGTGCGCCTGGGTCTCCTGCGTTTCGACCGTGACTGGTTTGCGCCGCTCTTTCAGCCCGGCTACGGTGCCGAGCAGGTCAAAACCGCCAAGGAGCAGATTCGCAGCACCCTCGCCGGGCTGAACAGCATCTTCAGCCAGCAGCGTTACCTCTTTGGTGATGACCTTTCGGTACTCGACTGTGCTATCGCCCCACTCCTGTGGCGCATGCCAGTACTGGACATCTCTCTGCCTGCCGCAGCCCGTGCCACCCAGAATTATATGGATCGCATCTTCAGCATGGAGAGCTTCAAACGCAGCCTGACGCCTGCCGAGAAGGCCATGCGCTGACATGAACATCGATCTCGGCCATTTCCAGAGCCTCCCCGAGGGCCTCTTCGCACGCTGTGCCCGGGCTCCCGGCGGGACCATCGCCCTGCAACGACAAGACGATGTTTTTCAGCCGATGACCGCAGCAGCCTTCGCCGGACATGTACGGGCGCGGGCACGGGGACTTCTGCACCTGGGGGTGCGCCGGGGCGAGCGGGTCATTCTGATGGCCCCCAACTCCGTGGACTGGGCCATCATGGATTTTGCCATCCTCAGCGTTGGCGCCATTACCGTCCCTCTCTACCCGACATTCAGCCCGCGCGAGATTCACTTTGTACTGGGTGACAGCGGCGCCGGATTGATGCTGCTGGAAGGCGCCGAGGAGTGGCAACGACTGGGGGGCGAGGGGGGCTGGGGCGTGGCCGATGACCGTATTCTGCTGCGCGACGCGACGGCCGCGCAGAACGCCGGTCTGCGCCATTGGGCGGCACTGGAGAACGAGGGAGCAACCATACCGGATAGCGGGCTGGAAGAACATCTGGCGGGTCTGCAGCGCCAGCAAACCGCAACCATCGTCTACACTTCTGGGACGACCGGTTGGCCCAAGGGCGTTATGCTCAGTCACGGCAACATCCTCAGCAACATCGAAGGCTTTCTGCCGCTGGTACCGTTACATGCTGGACAACGCCTGCTTTCCATACTGCCTCTGTCCCATGTCTTTGAACGCGGTACCGGGCATTTCGGCGCCTACCTGCTGGGCCTGGAAGTAGCCTACGCGGAGCGCCCGGACACCGTCCTCCGCGACATGGCAACGTCGCATCCGAACATCGTGGTCGCCGTGCCACGCGTTTTTCAACTACTCTATGGCCGGGTACGACGAGGTATCGAAGACCGACCGGGCCTGCTCGGGCGTTTTCTGCGCCGGGGGGCAGGGCTCGATCCACAGGGACGTCCGGCGAAGCGCTGGCAACGTTCCCTTACCCGCCGCCTGCTGATCCGCAGTCTCCGCAGAAAACTAGGCGGGCGCCTGCGCTTCTTCGTCTCCGGCGGCGCGCCGCTGGACGCCGGGATCACCCGCTTCTTCATCGACCTGGGATTGCCCATTGTGGAAGGGTACGGCATGACCGAAGCGAGTCCGGTGATCGCCGCCAATCCACTGGAAGCCATTCGTCCGGGAACCGTGGGGCGGTTCCTGCCGAATCTCGAGGGGCGTATGGCCGCAGATGGCGAAATCCTGGTGCGCGGCCCGTCCGTCATGCTGGGCTACTGGAACAACGAGAGCGCGACGGGCGAGGCACTGGCAGACGGCTGGTTGCACACCGGCGACGTGGGCAGTCTGGACCCGGACGGTTACCTGCGGATCAGCGACCGCAAGAAAGACCTGATCGTCAACTCCGCCGGCGAGAATATTCCGCCGCAAAAAATCGAGATGCGGCTGATGGCACAAGCGCTGATCGAACAGGCCGTCGTCTTCGGTGACCGAATGCCCTATCTTGTGGCGCTCATTTTTCCCAATCAGGAGGTCCTCAAGGCGCGTGTCGGTGACCACCCGGACGAAGCCGCTACCCGCAAAGCCATCCATAAGGCCATCGCGACCGCCCTCGCCGACCTGCCCTCCCATGAACAGGTGAAGCGTTTCGCTCTGCTGCCGGAAGCACTGAGTGAAACCAATGGCGCACTGACACCCACCCTCAAAGTGAAACGGCGCGTCGTCGCCGAGCGTTACGCCGCTCTCCTGACGCAAATGGGCAGCGGCAAGGGCTGATCACCATGCTCCTCGAACCACCTGCCGCGCTGACACCCGTTCTCACCGCCCTGCAGCGGGCCGGGGCAGAAGTCCTGGTGGTGGGCGGCACGCCGCGGGATGCGCTGCTGGGTATGGCCGCCCACGACTGGGATCTGGAAATTCACGGGTTGAGCGAGGCACGCCTGGGCGAGTGTCTGATGCCTTTTGGCGCCCATCGGGTAGGCGGCCGCTGTGCAGTGTGGGTGGTAGCGGGTGCGGAGATTGCCCTGCCCCAGGCCCAAGGCGGGCGTATCGACCCCCACCTGCCCTGGGAGATCGCCGCACAGCGGCGGGATTTTTCAGTCAACGCCCTGGTCTGGGACTGGCGGACGCAGCGTCTGCTGGACCACTTTGGCGGTGTGGACGACCTTCACGCCCGGCGGCTGCGTGTGGTGTCGGCGGATAGTTTCGGCGAGGACCCTTTGCGCGTTTTCCGCGCCGCCCGACTGGCGGGGCAGCTCGGATTTTCCATTGAAGCCCGGACTGCCGCCCTCT
>NZ_JABBDR010000207.1 GCF_018854495.1 Acidithiobacillus ferruginosus | reverse complement strand
GTCACCCATCAGGATTTCCCCGCCACACGCAGAGCCATGCCGTCCCGCAACTCATAATTGCCGAGGCTGACCACCATCTCTCCGGCCTGCAACCCCTTACTGACCGCAATCCAGCCCGCTTCGCGCCAGCCCGTCTCAATCCAGCGCTGCTGCGCTTTTCCATGCACATCCACAAAACAATAGGAACGGCCACCTTGCTGTAAAACGGCGCTATCGGGAATAGCCAACGATTTCTGATGTCCCAGGATGATTTGTGCGCGCACCATGGCGCCCGGCAATAAACTGGCGGTCGCGGCCATAGGGACTACGACCTGGGCGAGGCGCGTTTTGGGATCGATTTGCCAATAAATCTGCTGAATCTTACCGGATAACGGGAACTGATCCCCGTACACGGGACGGAGCCGCACGGCGTCACCCACTTTGACGCGGGGCAGATCTTCCGGTTCGACACCCAGCAGAATGCGTAATGCACTGCCCGTGCTGAGGCGCAGCAAGGGTTGTCCGGCGGCAACCAGATCGCCCTGATGGACAGATACCGTCTCGACGACGCCATCGATGGGCGAACGCACCACACCGGCTTGCAACATTTTCAAGCGC
The DNA here is from genome assembly GCF_018854495.1 of Acidithiobacillus ferruginosus. Classification (GTDB taxonomy): domain Bacteria; phylum Pseudomonadota; class Gammaproteobacteria; order Acidithiobacillales; family Acidithiobacillaceae; genus Acidithiobacillus; species Acidithiobacillus ferruginosus. Next base: position 56,687 of record NZ_JABBDR010000207.1, on the reverse strand, counting down.
GCCCGCAAATCACTGAGCGTAGCCTCCGCCTTGGCAAGGGTCTGTCGGGCAACCTGCACCTGAGCGTTGGTCGCCAGTTGTCTGGCACGCAGGGATTCCAGACGCTGCTGATCGGTAAGGGCAAAGCGCACGCCGATCTGTGCCTGCTGCAACTGCAACTGGTCATTGATGGAAGGCGCCACCCGCAACAGCGCTTCCCCCTGATGAACCCGCTGACCATTGGCCACCAGCACCTGGCTGACCAGACTCTCGGCTTCCAGCGACAAGGTTCGCCCCCCCTCCGGCGCGAATTCTACCGTGCCGTAAGCCCATAAATGCTCTGCCAGCGGCATCACTCGCGCGGGAGTCAACTGGACGAGGGCCGACACCTCCGCCGTCGCCGGCAGTGCCGGCACACTGAGCCCCAGCCCTAAAATAGCCCACAACCATCCCGATATCCGTCGCATCACCGCTGTTTTCTCCATTGTTGCCAGGGCAGACCCACCGCCATTTCCAGGGCGGCCTGCTGTTCGGCATAAGCCTGCTTGAGGGCCAGCAGTTGCAGGCTCTTGGCGAGAGACTGACTGCGCACCGCCTCATAATCGATCAGGGTCACATTGTGCTCCGCCGCCGCACCCCGCAGTCGCTGCTCAGCACTTTGCAATTGCGGCACCTGCTGCTCCAGCGGAGCAATTTCCTGACGCAACCGGCGCAGATCGGCTACCAGAGCGGTGATATCGGCGCGGGTCTGAAAGAGGCGGGCGGTGTAGGCCGCATGTAATTGCGCACGGGTGGCCTCGGACTCGGCGATAACCCCGCGATTGCGGTTCCAGAGCGGAATATCGAGATGAACGCCGGGGCCGATGGTCTGAATATTCGAGGTATCGGCGGCCCTGGTGATACCGATGCTGAAACCCGGATACTGACCGAGAATGGCACGCCGTACCCGCGCTTCCTGAGCCCGGTAGCCCGCACGCAGCGCCAGCAAATCGAGCCGATGGGCATCCGCAAGGGTAACCAGACGGGCAGCATCGGGGATATCCCGCAGTATTCGCGGCGCCCGCAGGGAAAGCGGCATATTCGGCGGCAACCCCATCACTTTATGGATATCCTGCCGCACGGCAGTCACCTGCCGACGCAGCGCCAGCAAGCGGTCCTGGCTGTCCAGCCAGGCGATTTGCCGCAACGAAGTCGTAGTGATGGTGGCATCTCCCAGCCGGAGATTCTGAACCGAGATCCGGTAGAGCTGATCCGTAGTGGTCGCCGCCGTTTGCGATACGGCCTCCTGCTTCTGCAGATAATACAGTTGCCGGGCCAGAATCCGTGTCTGGTTGGCCACCATCCACTCCTGCCAGGCCACCTGATACTGCACCGATTGTTCTTGCGCCCGGGCAATATGCAGATTCGCAGCGCGAGTGAACAGGCTGGCGAGACTCCAGCTCAGCCCCATGCTGTAGGCGTTAGTGTAGCCAGCAGCCACATTACTGGGCAGGTCGGCGCTCAGGGCTAGCTGCGGATCTGGTAAAAGGCCGGCGGCAAAGACCTGCGCCCGGGCGACGCCGATTTGTGCCCGCATCGCCCGCAGGCTCGGATTGAGCAGCACCGCAATTTCGCCGAGATCTTCGCCGGACAGGGGCGCGTGCAGATTTACCGGCTGCGCGCTGGCGGGATGATCGTGGCGCAGGGCGACGGCCATTTGCCGCTCCACCTTCGCCATAGCCGGCAGATGATCGCGCAAGGGCTGTGGGTGATAGACGGCGCAGCCCGTCAGCAGCAACGGCAGAAAGGCAATGCGCCCATGATACGCAGCAAGGCGCCACCAGCCTGATCTCGCAAAAATCGAATACATGATCCCTTCGCTCCGTGAGGGGTATGGTATAGAGTGATTTAAGGCTCAAGGAGGCGGGGCAAGGCGCTGTCGATACAGAAAAACCAGTCCTTGCCGGTCGCTTCGCGCGCCGAGCGTTATTCGTCCGCCGAGTTGATCGGCAATATGACGGGCAATGGTCAGACCCAGACCGCTACCGCCTTCCGCGCTGTCCGGCAGGCGGTAAAACGCATCAAATACCCTATGCGATTCCTCCGGAGGAATGCCCGGACCACTGTCGATGACTTCCACGATACCCTCGTCGCCATCGCTACGGATTCGGATGGTCACCTCGCCGTTTTCCGGGCTATAGCGCAGGGCATTGTCGACGGCGTTGCGTATCAGGCTGTGCAGCGCCGCTTCCGCCCCCTCTACCCATACCTCGCCCTGCAACTCCAGGCCAAAATCGAGGTTCTTCTGCTCTGCCAGCGGATAGAGATCTTCCACGACCAGACGGGCGATCGCGGCAAGGTCCACCGGCTGATGCGCTGTCACTGCCGCCTGCTGGCGGGCCAGACTCAGCAACTGATCGAGCAGATGACGGGATCGCTCCAAACCGCTTTTGAGAGGCAGCAGGCGCTGTTTGCATTCAGCGAGGGATTCCGCCCGTTCCAGATTCTGCGCCTGGAGTGAGAGAGCTGTCAGGGGTGTCCGCAGTTCGTGGGCGGCGTCAGCGACAAAACGGCGTTGTTGGCCCATCAGCAGCCTGACCCGTTCCAGCAGGCGGTTGATGGCGCGCAGGAAAGGCGCGATTTCCTCCGGCACTCCGCTTGCCGGTAAAGGCTCGGGATATTCAGCGTTCTGTGCATCCGCCGCCTGGGCCAGGACATGCACGGGTGCGAGACTGCGCCGGACCAGATAACGGGCGAATACGATCAGCAAGGGCACCAGCAGCAAAAGGGGCAAGAGGGTTCGCAAAGCACTGGCGAAAGCGGCGTCACTACGCACATCGGTAGACTGGGCAACGGCGAGTTTTTTACCCGGAGCTACCCGACGAACAAAGACGCGCCAGTTCTGGCCATCCACGTTCACCGTGTGGAAGCCGCTGCTGAGGTGGGTCGGGAGCCTGAGCAAAGGTGCGGTCAGCGGCTGGGACGTCGTTAAAGCCTGCACCACGATGCGCGCATCGGGGTCCACATCCAGAGGGATCGCCAGGGGCTTGCCCACCCTTGGCCAATAATCCGGAGGAATCAGGACGGCAATTTGCCGCAAGGACGCATCCTGGTATTCCTGTGCCTCATCAAAGGCGAGCCAGAATGATGCCAAGCCGGCCAGCAAACCCATACACACAATAGCCATGCTCAATCCAATGGACAAACGGCCATGCAGGGAACGCGTCATGGCTGGCGGACGACCATCCACCCGGCGCCACGGACGTTTTTGATGGCCTCCGCGCCGAGTTTTTTGCGAATACCGTGGATCAGGAAATCAATGGTGTTGCTTTCCACGGCTTCGTTCCAGCCGTATAAGCGCTCTTCGAGCTGGGCACGACTAAGAATGGCACCTGGACGCAGCAGCAAAGCCTGCAGCAAGGCGAATTCCCGCGCAGTCAGCAGAACCTGTACATCACCATACTGCACTTCACGGGTACTCAGGTTGAGTTGCAGCAATCCATTGCTGAGTATCGGGGTGGCCTGTCCGCCCTGACGGCGGATGATGGCGCGCAAGCGGGCCAGCAGTTCGTCCATCTCAAAGGGTTTGACCAGATAGTCGTCGGCGCCGAGGTCCAGGCCATCGACCCGGTCCGCCAGCGCATCGCGGGCGGTAATGATGATAACGGGCAGGGTGTTGCCCATGGCGCGCAGATCTCTCAGCACTTGGCGTCCATCCCGTTTGGGCAGCCCCAGATCCAGCAATATCGCCTGGTGCTCCTGGTTGCCGATGGCCCGCAACGCGGTTTCACCGTCCCGCACCCAGTCCACGGCATAAGCCGCATCCCGCAGCGCCACCGTGATGGCTTCGCCGATCATTCGGTCATCTTCAACGAGGAGAATGCGCATAAGATAGTTCCAGTAGATACCTGGTGGCTTTACTCACCCCAAAAGCCCCGCCCCGAAAAGAGAGCGGGGGTTTTTACGACACCGCTGATCAGTCCGGATGGGCACCTTCGGTGGAGTTCTCCAGTACCGCCCCGGTTTTGGCGTCGACGCCTACCTCATGGGTGACTTTGCCATGATGGATATCAAAAGAATAGCGTAAACCGCTACCCCCCTTTTCCTGTTCCAGCTCTTCGTCGGTGATTTTTCCGGGGTATGCCTTCAGGGCGATGGAACGAGCCTGTTCGATGGTAACCTTGGCGTGTCCTGCCAGCTTTTCACCGGTGAAGGCAAAGGCACTCACGGATGCTGCGGTCAAAATCACACCCAGCACACTGACAACCACTTTTTTGGATATTCCCATATGTCACTTCCTTTCCCGTAGATTGAGGTCTGGTGGAGGCTCCTGCTTCCACCGTGTTGCTCACTCTACCCTCCCGGAATTAGGCCAGGCTTAGCCCCGGCAAGCTGCCGCACATAGCCAATGCATACCGCCACCCAATAAAATACCGGCAGGAAAGCCCCAGACAGAACACGCTGGAACCTTCCTGCCGGAAATCACCAATAACGGCAGACCTAGAAGTTTACCGCAATACTTCCATATACCGTCAGCGGCGCGCCGGGCAACGCCAGCATCTGCCCGGCTGAGCTTCCACCCAGCAGCCCGCCGGCCGTGATGTACTGGAACTCGTTATAACGATTATTTGCAATATTGAGGATATCGACGCTCAGCTTGACATCTTTCAGACCAGGAATGCTCCCACGCGTGGGAATGGTGCTGTCAAAACCCAGATTCACCGTCCCATAGCCCGGCATTTTCTGCTGGCTCGGGGCAGTCGTATTGTTATTGAACATGTTTTGTGCGCCGGTGTACTGATACCAGATCCGCGGCTCCAGCAACACGCCCGAGAGATAGTAGCTGTACGCCGTACCGATATTAAAGGTACTGCTTGGCACATTGGATACCGGCAGCCCGTCATAACTGACACCGCCAGTTACGTAATGAGCGAAGGTCGCCTTCTCGAAATTGAGATTGGCAAAGACGTGCAAGTTGTAAATCGGGTCATCTTCCAGTGCCATATTGACACCCTGATAGATGGAATCGCCATTCGCGTCACCCAGATAATTGCCATTGGCATCGTAGAACGGAATATACTGGTTGGTATAGTGCAGATGGTAAAAGCTCGCCAGCAGAAAGAAATTATGCAGGTAAGCGGCATCCTTGAAATGAATCTTTATGCCAGCATTGTAATCGGCGCTTTTTTCCAGACTATAAATCGGTGGGGTACTTTGATACAGACCACCGCCCCCGCCCACCTGCGGCTCCTTGTATGCCTGCGCGTAGCTGGCAAATACCGCTAGCCATTTCATCGGCTGCCAGTTGAAATCCACCGAGGGCTCTACCTTGGTGAAGCTGTTGCTGGCGGTCGGGAGCGCACCTTGGTTATTCTGCGGATTCAAGGCATAAGCCGCGGCAAAATCCGACTGCGCGGCAGGCGTGTAACGCGTCTGATAATTGATGAAACGCACGCCCGGCGTGATATGCAGGTTTTTCATCGGACTGATCCGGTCCTGGATGAACGCGGCAAGGTCCGTCTGGTCGAAATAGTCGCTGCGGTAGTGCGCGTTGGGCACGGTCGCCGAGCCGTAGTACGGCGGGTTGGTATTGTAAAAGGCGTTCCGCGAGTTATACCGGCTGTTCAAAAAGAATCCACCCACGTTCACGTCATTGTAGGGCAAGGCCACCGAAAACCACAATTTGTCGCCGTACACATCGGTATGGGGGTTATTGTATTCATACAGATTACCCGGATTGGACAGTCCGTAGTTGTTGTAGTGGAAATGCAGACGGTGGCCGTTGCGATACCAGAGCGTGTTATGCAGACCCACCATGCTGTCCAGTGCAAGGTTCAGTTTGCTATAGACCAGCCAGGTGGTATTGCCGTCCCGCTTGAACCAGACATTTTCCGGCAGTGAGGAATAATACCCTGACGTCGCCTGGCTATACAGCGGCGAGTTTGGCGTACCATCCATGGTCACACCGGCGATGGGGTTGAGGGGGATGGATACCGGCCGGTAGCCGGAACCTTTCGCCAGGTAGGCACCCAGTGAGAAGTCACCGTTGCTGAAGGTCTTGCGGGTTTTCAGGAACCAGGCGTAGTTATAACTGGGGTTGGCAAAGCCATCCGGGGTTTGCCGGTAGCTGTTGCCGGAACCGGAGCCACCCGCGAGGATGGTGGACCAGCCGTCTATGCTCCCGGTACGCACATTGAAGACGATATTCTTGGTATCGTAGCTGCCGTAGCTCATTTTAATCGAAGCACCGGCTTTATTTGTGGGCTGCAAGGGAACAAAATCGATCTGGCCGCCGATGTTGTTATACCAGCGATCCACCGGATTACCGGGACCATAGGTGATGCCGATGCCCTGCAGAATGCCGTTCTGCGGCACCTGCGGGCTCTCCCAGAGGCCACTGGACGGATTCACCATGGGAACGCCGTCAAAGGTGACGGAAAGACTGCCGTTGTCAATCTGGCCACCGGAGAAACCGCCCCAACCCTGTTTGATCCCGTTCACGCTGATGGAGGTTTTGGTGGAGCCGGTATATCCGTAACTGGAAACACTGACGCCCGGCGCGTAAGACAACGCCTGCGCGCTGCCGCCCACCGGACCGGCCGCCGCCAACTCAGGCTTATCCAGCACTTTTATAGACTGGCCCGAATCAAAACGGGTTTTTTGACTAAGGGATTGCGCCTCACGGCTCCCCAGGTAAGAAGTCCCCTGCGCTGCGGCGTTGACCTGACCCACGTCGACCGTGCTGTTTTTGGCGCTTTGGGTACTGGCGGTGATGCCATCGGCCATGACCGGCACGCTCGACAGCAGCGCTCCAGATGCCATGAGCGCAACGACGACCGGACGTAACTTCATGTTGCTACGCATATCGAAATACTCCCTTTTCTTGACGGTAGTTATGTCTTACGAGCCGGTGAACGGCACCGCGGCCCGATATGGACGGGCTCTGATTTTCTCGAAGAGGGGGTATGTTAACGACGCAACATGACACTAATACGACAATTTTATGACTTTTTTATGACATTTGTGGGAGTGGTGCGCCGCACGGGCGGGCCGCGCGACACGAATGGGGCCGGAGAGGGATGATGCGGGTTTATCGTTTACCTTTATTACTTCTGGGTTCCGGAGTGAAATATACCCAGGCCGCCAGGAAAAGAAACGCGATGACGTAGATATTGGTGGTACCCAGGACGTCGCCCTTATTGGCGGTGGCGCCCGGCAGAAACGGTGCGCCCCAGCCTTCTGCCGTGGTCCAGACGCCAATGCTGTAGGCAATACCCACGGGGATCACCCAGCGCAGGCCACGGCCGATGATCAGGTAAAAAGCGATGATACTTTCCATGATCGCGGCAAAATAGCCAAAGAGCACTGGCCCCGCCCAGGTGATGACTGTGATGAAGAAGCTGATATAGGCGGCGATCCATGCCGGCTCGCCCGGCAGGGCCTGCTGCAGGTAGGTAACCGCATGGGTAAGAAAATAGGGCTGCCATTTCCAGTATGCATCGAAGGCCCAGAGTATGCCGAAGAGAATACGAGCGGTATGTATGGCGGGGGCGTAAATGGGGCGATGCGGTGCCTTGCTGAAGCTCAGACCTTCCCAGCTTCGCGTCCAGACCACCAATAGGAAGCAGAGCGCATAAATGATGGCGGTGCCGGGGTCGGTCGCACCCTGGGTGTAGGGACCGCCAAAACCCCCAACGGTGCTCCATAGCCAGAGATTGTAGATCACGCCCACCCAGGCCAGTAACGGCACGCCGACTCCCGTGATCAGGGAAGCCGCAAGGATGGCGTCGAGCGCTATCGTCGCATACGCCACATATTGCGCGCCCATCTGCTGGACCAGTTGCGCCATCCAGTGACCGTAACTGGCAATCCAGGCGGGTTGCCCGGCTACCCAATCGGCACTGAAGGTACCGAGAAAGTGCGTACTGTAGGCGGGATCGAGCTGCAACCAGGTATTGATCAGCCAGATCAGACCGAAAAGAATACGGACGGCACCGAACGCCTGTTTACGACGCAGTTCCAATGACTGTGGTGTTTTCATCATACCTCTGATTGTGTCATTAATAGCCCGGATATTCTTCAGGAAATCGGCAGGAAGGTCAAAAGAATATACATCATGAAAATACTGATCATTGAAGACGAGCCCAAAACCGCCGCCTTTCTGAAAAAGGGTTTTTCAGAGGAGGGGGATATCGCAGATATCGCTGTCAATGGTGTGGACGGACAACATCTGGCGGTGACGGGGAACTACGACGTCATCGTACTCGACGTCATGCTGCCGCAGCGGGATGGCTGGTGGGTGTTACAGGAAATCCGCAGCCGATGGGCCGATCAGCCGGTCATTCTGCTGACGGCGCTGGACGCCGTCTCCCAGCGGGTGAGGGGTCTGCAGCTCGGCGCCGATGACTATCTGGTCAAGCCCTTCGCCTTTTCCGAACTGCTGGCACGGGTGCACAATCTCCTGCGCCGCCGTAACGTACGCTCCGAAGACGTGCTCCGTTATGCCGATCTGGAGATCGATTCGCTGCGGCATAAGGTCTGGCGGGCTGGTGAAGCCATCAGCCTTGCCCCCCAGGAATACCGGCTGTTGGCCTATCTGATGCGTTTTCCCGGAGAAGTGCTGACCCGTACGCGTATCGCCGAGCAGGTCTGGGACATGAATTTTGACGGCGACAGCAATGTGGTGGATGTCGCCGTCCGCCGCCTGCGTCGCAAGATCGACGATCCTTATTCCGACAAGCTGATCCATACCTTACGGGGGGTCGGCTATGTCCTCGAAACGCGCCGCTGAAATCCTCGTCGCCTCGCCGCTTCAATGGCCGTCCGCCTGACCCTCTGGTATGCGCTGCTCAGCGTGGTGCTGATCAGCGCTGCCGGCAGCGCCCTGTATCGAGTGCTTGTGGATCAGTTGCGCCATGCGGACAACCAGATTCTGGCGGGCAAGATCACCGCGGTGCATACTGCCCTCGGGCACCACGCCGGAAACACGAAGGCGTTACGCCACGAAACCAGACTGGAGGCGAGCACCATTCGCGGCGTCTATATCTGGGTCAGCCGCCCCGCGGAAGGCATCATCACCCGCAGCCCTTCATCCAATCCCATTCTGGAGGGCCCACGGCCTTTTGTCGGCTCTCCGGCGCCGTTACCGGAAAAAGAGTGGAAATGGGCGGCGGCGAACGGCCAGCGTTATCGCATCATGGCGCGCAACTATGCCGGCAACCCGCCTGCCACCATCTATGTGGCCATGAGCATGGCGCAGGAGGACCACTTTCTGGCAGCCTACCGGCGGGCGCTGCTGCTGGCGGTCGTTCTTGCCCTGCTGGTGGCCTTGGGCGCGGGTTATCTGATCGCGCGACGAGGTATGCGCCCGGTCGCGCGGCTGGCCGAGATCGTCGACGAACTGGGTGCCGGACAATTGCATCGGCGCGTTGCGGACGAACATTGGCCACGCGAGTTGCGTACCCTGGCAGCGAACTTCGACCGCCTGCTGGGCCGGCTGGAGACGTCCTTCAACCGCATATCGCGGTTTTCCGCGGATATCGCCCATGAACTGCGCACACCTCTGCACATCCTGCGCGGCGAGGCGGAAATCACCCTTTCCAGGCGCCGCAGCCCGGCAGAATACCAGGCGTGCATCGAGTCGGCCATGGAGGAGTATGGGCGGCTGTCAGGGATGGTGGATGCCCTCCTCTTTCTCGCCCGCGCGGAGCAGCCTGATGCCCGGCTCGACAAGCCCATGCTGGATGTTCGGGAGGAGGCGGCGGCGGTCTGTGCCTTTTACCAGGCGATGGCCGACGAACAGGATGTCGCCCTGATCAATGAAGCTGGTGGACTGGTAGCCGCCAATTCCGGTTTGCTGCGGCGCGCCCTCGGCAACCTGCTTGACAATGCGCTGCGCCATACTCCTGCGGGGGGGCGGGTATGTATTCGGACCACCATTCAGCCATCGCTGCTGCAGGTCATCGTCAGCGATAACGGCTCCGGGATAACGCCCGAAGACCTGCCCTTTGTATGGGACCGCTTTTATTGCGCCGATGCGGCGCGGCTGCGTCAGGGTCAGGGCACCGGGCTGGGGCTCGCCATCGTGCGATCCATTATGCAATTGCACGGCGGCGAGGTTGCACTGCAGAGTGAATTGGGGAGGGGCACCACCGTCACGTTATCTTTCCCGATGATCGCAACAGAAACCCCGGTATTGCGCTAAACATGACGAATTCGTCAGGTTGCGGTAATCCTCCGGTTTCCTTCTTTTGCGATGATACGCCAATAGCCGCAGCCGTTATGGCGGTATTTATCCCATGCGGAGGCAACATGGTAGTGGCCGGATATCGGAACCGCGCGGAAACGCATCGAAATAACCCCGATCTTTCCACTGGAAAACGGCGCATATGACGCGTAAGGCAGTGACATGGCAGATGGCGGCGGTACTGGGTCTTGGCGCCTGTCTGTTCCCCGCTACCGCCTTGGCAGCAAATCTGACCTTACACGGTGCCATTCAGCGCGCGCTGATCAATCAGGCGGTGGTGCAGCAGGCGCAGCACATGATCGCGGAGCGCCAGGATCAGGGTCGCGCGGCCCATGCCGATCTGCTGCCCGCCCTTTCGCTCAGTACCGGAGGCATCTGGACCCAAAACGGGAACGGCCAGCCGCGCTTCGTCAGCGCCAATGGCGCGCGGGAACTGATCGGACAGGTTCGCCTGCAGATCCCACTGTATGCGCCGCAAGCCTATGCCCTGTCGGCGCTGGCGCGCGACCGCTCGGCCATCGCCCGTTACCGGCTGCAGCAGACACGCCTTGCGGTCGCCGCACAGGTGACCATGGCGTATTACCAACTGGCGCTGGACGACAACGAACTGGCCGTATGGCGCAAGGCGCTGGCGGCCGCGCGCCAGATGCTCACGGCAACGCAGGAAGGATACCGGGCGGGGACCCGCTCGCGTCTGGATCTGAGTCAGTCCAGATTGACGCTGATGCGTATCCGGCTGGGACTGGATCAGGCGCGGCCGCGAGCGCGGGCGGCACGCCGGGTGCTCGCGCTACAAACGGGCTACGGAATGGCGGCGCTGCCCCCACTGGCACCCGTTGCCGCCCCACTCTCCGCTTTGCCAGGTGGCGCCATGCTCCGCCAGCAAGCCGACCAGTCGCAGCCGCTGTTGCGCGTCGCCGATGGCGAAATTCAGTCGGCGCGATCGCTGTTGCACTATCGGCAGGCAGCGCGGCTGCCGGTCATCGCCGCCACCGGTGCCTATGGGGTGGACACCTCGACGCTGTCGCAAAGCCAGCAGTTGGGCTGGCAGGCGATCCTTAGCCTGCAGATGCCCATTTTTGGCTTTGGCCGCAATCGGGACCGGGTCGCCGCAGCGCAAGAGCAGGTGGCCGCCATGCAAGCCGCCAAGGCGGCGCTGCAACTGCAGATTCGCAGCCGTCTGGCGGCCGATTACGGGGCGGCACAGGCGGCGGCGAACGCCTTGCAGGATGCGCAGACACTGGCCAGAACCGCCCGGGGGGTCTATACCATGACCCGCAAGGGCTACCTCGCCGGCGCCGAAAGCGCACTGGCATTGCAACAGGCGGAGAACGACTGGGTGCAGGCCCGCTTGCAAAGTGCTGGCGCCGCCATCCGCGCCCGCCTGACACGCGCACAACTGGCATTGGATAGTGGCTTGTTGCCCGATCAAAGGAAGCCCTCATGACCCCCCGCATACGCCCGATGATCCGCATTTTTCCGCGCTGGCCCGCCATCGTCGGCCTCGGGATGTTACTCTGGCTGGCGGGCATGGACGCGGCTTGGGCCCTGCCGGTGCGCGTGGCTGTCGTCGCCTCGGCGCCGACGCAACCGGAGAATATCGTGCTCGCTACCGTCGAGAGCAACGGTCGGGTGACCCTGACCGCCGCGCTGACCGGCCGAGTGCTCGGTCCCCTGCTGCCGGCCGGGGAGGTCCCTGACGGTGCCCTGGTGGCGCGCATCGCACCACCCGGCCTGGGGGCGAGCATCAGCGCCGCCCGGGCGCGGGTTGCTTTCTGCCGCAATCAGTGGCTCCGCAACCGGAAACTCTATGCCGATGGAGTCCTCTCCCGGCAGGATGTGGAACAGGCGAAACTGGCACTGGACGAATCCCGGTCCGCCCTCCGCGTCCTGCAGGCGCAATCGGACCAGCAGCAACTGACCGCGCCCTTCGCCGGGAGCCTGCATTATCTGGTACCTGCCGGCGCGGTAGTCAACGCCGGCCAGCCCATCGCCACCCTCGCCGGCCGCGGAGCGCCCTGGGCGCACGCCTACGTCACGCCTGCCGTGGCGCAAGGGCTGCAGATGGGAATGGTAGTAGGGCTGGATGGCAGCAACTGGCGCGGACACGGCAAGATTCGCTCCGTCGGACAAAGCGCGCGGCATCTGGGTCTGGTATCCGTCTACATCGATCTGCCCGTCGGCAGCCCGTTATTGCCCGGCGAGTGGCTGCAGGTGCGGCTACCGGCGCCGGTGACGACGGCCTTCGTTCTGCCGACGGCCTGCATCGTCATGCGTGGCGCCCGCACCGAGGTATTCGCCGTCCGCCACGGGCGGGCGGTCGTGGTGCCCGTCCACATCGTCGCTGGCCGTGGCGATCGTACCTGGGTGAGCGGTGATCTCCGGGTAGGGGAACCCGTCATACGCTCCGGCAACGCCCGTCTCGTCGCCGGTACGCCCGTGCAGGTCCGGACGCCATGAAGCGTTATCTGGAGTTCCTCTGGGAAAATCGTTTCAGCGTCATCCTCGCCGCCCTGTTTTTGCTGGCGGCCGGCTGGTTCGCCTTAAAAAGCCTGCCGGAAAGCGTGTTTCCCAATGTCGATTTCCCCCGCGTGGCGGTGCTGGTCAACGACGGCAGCCTGCCGGTCAAGTTCATGGAGGTCGAGATCACCCGACCGCTGGAGGCGCTGGCCAAGGGTCAGCCGGGCGTCCGGCTGGTGCGCTCGCAAACCGGTAACGGGCTGACCAAGCTCAATGTGTACTTCAATCCCGGCGTCAATCCGCAGACCGCGTACCTCATGCTGCAGGCCCGCCTCTCGCAGGTTCGCTTACCCGTCGGCGCGCAGATGCGGGTGACGCGCATGGCGCCCTACACCTACCCCTTTGCCGAGTATGCGCTGGTGTCCAATCGGCAGGACAGCTCGGCGATGATGCCGACTTTCGCCTTCCAGGTTCGCCCTGCCCTGCTGGCGATTCCCGGCGTCTATCAGGTGCAGGGCACCGGCCGCGGCTGGCCGCAGGTGCATATCGATCTGAACCCGGTGCGCCTGGCGCAATATCAGCTGACGGCACAGCAGGTGATCGACACCCTCCGCCTCGCCCAGGGGCCATTTTTCTCCGGCATTCTGCACGCCTATCACCAGCAATTCATCGTCGCCACGACACCACGGCCGGTGGACACGGCGCATCTGGCCACCCTCACCCTGCCCCTCGGCCCAGCCAATGCCGAAGGCATCCGCACCCCCCTGGCACTGGGCGCATTGGGGCAGGTGCGGGTCGGTCCGCCGCCCTTGCTCACCGATGCCGCCGTTCCCGGCTACCGCCATGCCCTGATCATCGACGTACTCTCCCAATCGGGAGCCAACGATGTGAATGTCGCCCGCGCCGTCCAGAGCCGACTGGCGTCATTGCGGGCGCACCTGCCACCCGGTGTCCAACTGGTGCCGATCTATGACTTGAGCCATCTGATCAGCAGCAGCCTGCGCGACGTCTGGATCGCCCTCGGGCTCGGCAGCCTGATTGCCTGGCTGGTGGTCCTGGCGTTTCTGGGTCGTTTCGACGGCGCACTGGCGACCCTGGTGGTCGTCCCGTTGGCCCTGGCGGCCACTTTTCTGGTGCTGCATGCGCTGGGCTACGGGCTCAACATCATGACCCTCGGCGGCTTGACAGCGGCGATTGGCGCACTGGTGGATCATGCCATCGTGGTGGTCGAACGCGGACTCCATGGCCTGCACGGCGACCACACGACGCGACGACGGTTAGCCTTGCGTCGCGCCGCCGAAATCCTGCCACTGATGACCCTGGCCACCCTCACCTCCTGCCTGATCTTTCTGCCCCTGATTTTTTTGTCCGGCACGCTGGGGCTCCTGTTCCGGCATATGGCGCTGGCCATTGTCATTGCGCTGCTGACGTCGCAAATCGTCGCCCTGCTGGTGACGCCGGTGCTGGCTACCTGGCTCGCTGGGCGCCCGCAGCAGAACCGACGAAATGGCGCTGAGCGCTGGTTACACCGACATTTCAGCCACTGGCTGATCTTCGGCATGCGCCGCCCGTGGTGGGCCATTCCGGTGGTCCTGCTCCTCGCGGTCGCGGGATGGCTGGCGCTGACCACCTTGCCCACTGCTTTTTTGCCCCACTGGGACGAGGGCGTGATCTCGGTGCCCTTCCGTACCCCGGTCGGCAGCAGCGTGGCGGAAACCACCCGCGTGGGGCGGGATCTCATGCGGGTGGCGCTGGAGAATCCCAATGTGGAGCGGGCATCGCTGATGGTCGGGCGCGGCTTCCAGTTCCTCCATGCGCCAGCCAACAAAGGGGCCATCGCCATCGTCCTCAAACCCAATCACGCGCAGAGCACCGAGGCAGTGATGCGCACCTTGCATGTACAGTTCCGTCAGATGGCTCCCAATCTGCTCTCCTTGACGCTCCACCAAACGATGATTGTACGCCTGGGCAATCTCTCGGGTGCCCACGCGCCGCTGGTGGTTTACCTCTTCGGCTCGGATTCCGCCACCTTGCGTGCGCAGGGCGCGCGTCTGGCGGCGGCATTGCGCCAGAGCCACGCCTTTGAGTCCGTGAATTTCAAGTCACCCTCTGCTGGTCCGGAGTTGGAGATTACCCCGTCACCACTGGCCGCGATCTATGGCATTACCCCACCGGAGCTGGCCGGCCAGGTCAAAGCGCGTTTCTGGGGGCGGCAGGCGGGCTTCCTCCTGCACGGCGAGCAGATTCTGCCGATTCGCGTCAGCCTCGCCGGCCACGATTTCACCCCGCGCGCGATGGACAGCCTCCCCATTCGCCTGCCGGACGGAAGCTTTACTCCGCTGGCGAGCATCGCCGGCGTGCATGTGCAGGGCGCGATACCCTTCGTGACCCATCAGAATCTGGTGCCTGACGCCTACGTCTGGCTGCAGCCGAAGCCCGGTGAGGGACTGGCGCAGGCCGCCGTCAAGGCACGCGCGGTGGTAGCGGGCCTGCATCTGCCGACGAACGTGACGACCCTGCTCGGCGGCTACTATCGCCAGCAGTCCCAGAGCTTTCAGCAGATGGCACTGATACTGGGCGGCGCGCTGGCCTTGCTCCTGATCTTGCTCGGCTTTCAGTTCAGCAGTCAGCGCGCCGCCATCTCCGCACTGCTGGCCATCGCGCTGGCGGCGCCAGGAGCCTTGCTGGCGCTGCTACTGCTCGGCATCGATCTCGATAGCACCGCCTTTCTCGGGGTGCTGCTGGTCTTTGCCATCGCCGTCAATAATGTGATTCTGATTTTCGCCCGCGCCCGGCAACTCGGTGGACCGCAGCCGCGCCCCGCCGTGGTCGCCCTCGCCGCCCGCCAGCGCCTGCGTCCCATCCTGATGACCATGCTCGCCGATGTCCTCGGCTTTCTGCCCCTGGCCATCGGCATCGGCCACGGCACCGACCTGCTCAAGCCCCTCGCGGTAGCGGTCATGGGTGGGCTGCTGCTGTCCGTGTTCATGTCTTTGTGGCTGGCGCCGGTACTATATGCCGCATGGCCCGTCAGGCGCCCGCTGTCGGACCAGGACCAGCGGACCAGCTTCCTTGCATGAAGGGGCAATAGAAACTAATATTCTGATGGCGTTGATCATGCACTGGAGGTGCGAAATGTCAAAAAAATCCTTTTTCATTCCGATCTTGGGCGCTGTCCTGTGTCTGCCTGCCGGGGTTGTCCTCGCCGCAGATGCGGCTCCCGCTGCCGGACAGGTTCAAAACCAGATGATGTATGGCAGCCAGTTGATGACTCCCAAGGAGCGTGTGGAGTATCGCGCTAAATTGCGTGCAGCCAAGACTATCCAGGAACGCGAACGGATACGTCAGGAACACCACGAAGAGATGATGGAACTGGCCAAGAAAAGAGGGGTGACCTTACCCGCCGTACCGCCCGCAGGCGGCGCCGGCATGGGTCCCGGCCGTATGAATGGCGGCGCGGGCATGGGTCCTGGCAGTATGGGTGGCGGCGCGGCGGGCATGGGCCCTGGTGCCGGAATGATGGGAGCCGGGGCGGGCGGTGGAATGGGTGGCGGTCCGCGCCGTTAGGGCGCAGCACGCCCCTGCGCGAAAAAGTGAAGTCCCCCGGGCAACAGGTTCGCTCCTCGGCTCCCCAGGCCAGGAGCGGCCAGGGTATACACGCCTTCCCGTCGGTAGCGCGTGGGTTACGTATCGACGATGAATCCAGGGCGTAAACTGCCCGGCCCCAACGACAGGATTCCCATGCCACGCCTCCATACCCTGCAGCGGCCTGGCATTCAGGCCGCTCTTCTGTCGGCACTGCTTTTCGGCGCAAGCACACCGCTGGCGAAGATTCTGCTGGCGTCGGTGAGCCCGTGGATGCTGGCTGGACTCCTCTATCTGGGCTCGGGTCTGGGCCTGACGCTCTATCGCTGGTTGCGACGTGCAGAATCCGTGCGGCTAACGCGCCGGGATGCCTTCTGGTTTGCCGCTTCGGTGCTGTCCGGCGGGATCGTGGCGCCAGTGCTGTTCATGATCGGTTTGCGAGATGCTGCGGCATCGACGGCATCCCTGTTGTTGAATGCGGAGACCGTGTTTACGACGCTGCTCGCGTGGTGGGTGTTCAGGGAAAGTTTTGACCGGCGCATTGCCTGGGGTATGGCGGCGATTGTGCTGGGGATGGTCCTCCTCAGTTGGCCTGGGCAGGTGCATCTTGATCATCTCTGGTCCGCTGCGGCCATCATCGGCGCCTGCTTCGCCTGGGGTGTGGATAACAATCTGACCCGCAAGGTATCCCTGACGGATACGACCTGGATCGCCGCCAATAAGGGCTGGGTGGCGGGCGGCGTCAATCTCGGCCTGGCTCTGCTGCTCGGTGAGCATCTGCCCGCACTGCCCGACGCGGCGGCGGCAATGCTGCTCGGATTTTTCGCCTATGGCGTCAGCCTCGCCCTTTTCGTGGTCGGCCTGCGCCATCTCGGCAGTGCACGGACCGGAGCGTATTTTTCCAGCGCGCCCTTTGTCGGTGCCGTGCTCAGCGTGATGCTCGGGGCTCCGGTCGGCCCGCTCCTGGTGATTGCCGGGGCGCTGATGGGCTGGGGCATCTGGATGCATCTCACCGAGCGTCACGAACATAGCCATACCCATACCTTTATGGAACATGATCATACCCATGTGCATGGAGCACATCACCAGCACACGCATGCACTTCCGGTGGCACCAGGAGTCCGTCATCGCCACCCGCACCAGCACGAGGCGCTGACCCACAACCACCCCCACACGCCAGACATGCACCATCTGCATGACCATTAACCGCTGCCCAATGGCGCGCAGACAGGCGCCCGCCCTGCACCCCCTTGGGCACCTATAATTTAAACAACACCCCCTTCAACCCATTTCCAGAAAAATGAGGTTTGACATGACGACGGAACACGATGCAGCTTGTGAGGGCGAGAGCATCAGCGCCTACGGGACCGCCCGAGCGACGGTCGAAGATCAACCTCTGAATCCCGATGATCTGCGTAAGATCGACGCCTACTGGCGGGCCAGTCTTTACCTGTGTCTCGGGATGTTATATCTCCGGGATAATCCGTTGCTGCGGGATCCGCTGCAGCCGGAGCACATAAAGCCGCGTCTGTTAGGTCACTGGGGATCGGACGCGGGCCAGTGTTTCACTTATATTCATTTTAATCGCCTGATCAACAAATACGATCTGAACGCGATCTATATCTCCGGACCGGGGCATGGGGCACCGGCCATACTCTCTCAAGCCTACCTTGAGGGAACATACTCGGAGATCTATCCGGACAAAAGTCAGGATATCGCAGGAATGCGGCGATTTTTCAAGCAGTTTTCCTTCCCTGGGGGCATCGGCAGTCACGCGACACCCGAAACCCCGGGCAGCATTCATGAAGGCGGAGAACTCGGCTACAGTGTTTCGCACGCATTTGGAACCGTCTACGACAACCCCGACCTGATCGCCCTGGTCATGGTGGGCGACGGGGAGGCGGAAACGGGTCCCCTTGCCACGAGCTGGCACAGCAATAAATTCCTCAATCCGATTACCGATGGCGCGGTGCTGCCGGTGCTCCATCTCAACGGCTATAAAATCAACAACCCCACCATTCTGGCCCGCATTACCCATGAGGAACTGGAGGCATTATTTATCGGGTATGGTTACATCCCTTATTTTGTGGAAGGGAGCGACCCTGCGAGCATGCACCAGGCGATGGCTGCCACCATGGAACAATGCGTATTGAAAATCCGGGAATTTCAGGACCAAGCGCGGCACACCGGCACGGCCTTCCGTCCGCGCTGGCCGATGATCATCCTCCGGTCCCCCAAGGGCTGGACCGCCCCCCGCAAGGTGGACGGACACTATCTGGAGGGCTTCTGGCGGGCACATCAGATCCCCATTCCGGACGTCGTTTCCAATCCGGCACATCTGAAACTGCTGGAATCCTGGATGCGCAGCTATAAGCCGGAGGAGCTCTTCGACGCGCGGGGGCGGCTCATCCCCGAACTGCACGAACTGGCCCCGAAGGGAAAGCGCCGGATGAGCGCCAATCCTGTGGCCAACGGCGGCCTGCTGCGCCGTCCTCTGGATATGCCCGACTTCCGTGTATTTTCCGTCGCGGTACAGGATGCCGGCGGAACCCGGGCGGACAATGTGCCCACCCTGGGACACTTTCTCCGGGAGATCACGCGGCAAAACATGCAGAACTTCCGCATCTTCGGTCCGGACGAGACCCAATCTAATAAACTTGACGCCATATATGATGTCACGCAAAAAGTCTGGCTGGGGGCGTATTTTCCCGAAGACGCCGATGGCGGGGCATTGGCACTGAGCGGGCGGGTCATGGAAATGCTCAGCGAACATACCCTGGAGGGATGGCTGGAGGGGTATCTGCTCAGCGGGCGGCACGGCCTCATCAACAGCTATGAGGCCTTCATTCACATCATCGATTCCATGTTCAATCAACACGCCAAGTGGCTGGAAAAGTGCAACGAATTACCCTGGCGCGCCAAGGTGGCATCACTCAACCTGCTGATAACGGGTCTGGTCTGGCGCCAGGACCACAACGGTTTCACCCACCAGGACCCAGGTTTTCTGGACGTCGTCGCCAATAAGAGTCCCAATGTCGTGCGCATCTATCTTCCACCCGATGCCAACTGCCTGCTCTCGGTGACGGATCATTGCCTGCGAAGCGTGAATTATATCAATGTGATCGTCGCGGATAAGCAAACGCATCTGCAGTATCTGGACATGGACGCTGCCATGGCGCACTGCGCGAAGGGTGCCGGGATATGGGAATGGGCCAGTAACGACATGGGAGAAGAACCGGACGTGGTCATGGCCAGTTGCGGTGACGTGCCCACCATGGAATCTCTGGCGGCGACCGCCCTGCTGCGCCAGTATCTACCCGATATAAAAGTACGCCTGGTGAATGTCGTCGATCTCTTCAAACTGGTGCCTCATACCGAACACCCCCACGGCATGACGGACCGTGAATTCGAGGCACTCTTCACCTCCTCAAAACCGGTTATTTTCAATTTTCACTCCTATCCCTGGCTGATACACCGGCTCACCTACCGCCGTCCCGCCCAGCACCACATTCATGTACGGGGCTATAAGGAAAAGGGGAACATCGACACACCGCTGGAACTCGCCATCCGCAACCAGACCGACCGGTTCAGTCTGGCTATTGACGCCATTGACCGGATCCCCCGTTTTTGCGACACGGGTTCCGGCGTGCGTGAGACACTGCTCAACCTGCAATTCGCCTGTAAAAATCATGCGTACGAGTACGGCGTGGACCCGCAGGAAATCACCGACTGGCAATGGCCTTTCCGGGATACTCCCTGAATACCACCGTCTACCGGCAAAACATCGCGGTAGGCGCCCCGTCTCGACCATCCTGTGCCGTTCATTTTACTAGAAGAGAGCCTATGCCATCGCCGCCGACATCTCAAATACCATCCCAGCAAAAATACCGCGCGCGCATTATCGTTAGCATGACTCTCATTTTTATCACCGGGATCACATCATGCACATGCGCATTCGCCAATACAGCCAAAAAATCAAAGCGCTGGTCAGGGAGCGTGGCGTTCGGATTTTCCAGCGCCACGGGAACATACCCATCCTTAAATCTCCACAGCCACGACTGGGTACGCTGGCAATATCACCGTTGGGAAAATCGTGCGCACGTGAGCTACAATTACACTGCTGCATCCACTGCGGTTTACGCCAATCGCCTCGTTCTGGAGAATCAAGGTCGATATTATTTCAAACCAAAGATTCACTATATCTTCGGTGACATCCGTTATGACAGAAATCAATTTAA
Organism: Acidithiobacillus ferruginosus; assembly: GCF_018854495.1. Taxonomy (GTDB): domain Bacteria; phylum Pseudomonadota; class Gammaproteobacteria; order Acidithiobacillales; family Acidithiobacillaceae; genus Acidithiobacillus; species Acidithiobacillus ferruginosus. Next base: position 36,200 of record NZ_JABBDR010000207.1, on the reverse strand, counting down.
CGGATATTATTACCACTTGATAGAAACCATAGGCGAAGGCAATATCATATCGCTCGCCAAAACCATGTCCATAGATTATCAGGGAGGCATCGGCGCTCAGGAAGACCAGCCTATAGGCATGAGATATCAAACCAACCCGGCCGCTCGTTTGGCGGTGGGTTATCAGTGGCACCTGACCCGCCATGCGACTTTCAAGGAAACCGTAACCGCCCTGCTATCCACAGCCAACAACAATACCTATGAGTCGGTTACCAGCCTGCAATCCCGGCTGTATGGTCCATTAGCCTTGCAGCTATCTTATACCGCCACATACAACGAATTCCCCGTGATCAGTTATTATAAAAAATTAAACACCATTACTGCGGCGGATTTGAAATTCCATTTTTAGCTACTCGGGGCTATGCGACACAAAATCGCGCAAGGTGATTCGGAAGAGAGTGCACTGCAATAACTTGCCATTTAATATGGCGGAGAGGGTGGGATTCGAACCCACGTGGGGTTTTACCCCCCATCCGATTTCGAGTCGGCGCCGTTATGGCCACTTCGGTACCTCTCCGCGGAGGTGGTATACCTTAATCTTTCCAGACGCTGGCGGCAAGCCCGCAGCGCCGAAAAGACCATACAGGACTACAAGGCGGCACCGTCGTTACGATCCTTGGCACTGATGAACTGACGTTTGAGGACGTGTTCCCGCTTGAGCCCCAGCCACAGTGCGATCGGGCTCGCGACGAAAATCGAGGAATAGGTACCCACCACCACGCCGATGACCAGCGCCGTGGCAAACCCGTGAATCACCGGCCCGCCGAAAAGGAAGAGCGAAAGCGCGACCATGAAGGTGATGAAGCTGGTGATCACCGTTCTGGATAGCGTCTCGTTAATGGCGACGTTGAATATCTGCGCCACATCACCGCTGCGGGACGCCCGCAGATCCTCACGCATACGGTCGAAAACCACCACCGTATCATTGAGGGAATAGCCCATGATCACCAGCAACGCCGCAATCACGGTCAGGGAAAACTCTTCGTGACTGATGGCGAAAAAGCCCACCACCAGGATCGGGTCGTGGAGCATGGCGAGCACACCGCCCACGGCGAAACGCCACTCAAAGCGAAATCCCACATAAATCAGAATACCCAGAGTGACGATGATCAGCGCCATGATCCCCTTGTTCCGCAATTCCTTACCCACCTCCGGACCGACATATTCGGTGCGGCGCAACTGCACATCGGGATACTCCACTTGATCCTTCCGGAATACCTGCAGAATCGTATTGCCCACGGCACTGCTCTCACCGGGTACCGTACGCAGGCGAATCAGCAGGTCGCGGTCACCGCCAAAGGTCTGCACCACCGCATCGTGGAAGCCCGCCTGGGTGAGGGTACCCCGCACCGCGCCCAGATCCGGCGTCTTGCTGAATGCCAGTTCCACCAGCGTACCACCGGTGAAATCGATGCTGTAATTCAGCCCACGCACCAGAAAAACGGCGACCGAGGCGATGATCAGCAGAGCGGACACGCCCAGAAAAATCCAGCGTCTGGACATGAAGTCTACATGGGTACGGACTTTGAAAAGTTCCATCGCAACCTCAGATATAAAGCTTTTGCACGCGCCGCTTGCCGAGGGCGAGTTCGATGATGCCACGGCTCATCATGGTGGCCGTAAACATGGAGGTGATCACGCCGATGGTCAGTACCAGCGCAAAGCCCTTGATGGCGCCGGTGCCGAACTGGAAAAGCACCAGGGCAGCGATCAGGACCGTGATATTGGAGTCCACAATGGTCGCAAAGGCCTTCTTGAAACCCGCGTCGATGGCCGCGCGAGTGCTCATGCCATGCCGGAGTTCCTCGCGGATGCGCTCAAATACCAGCACGTTGGCATCCACCGCCAGACCGATCTTCAGCACGATACCGGCGATACCCGGCAGCGTCAGCGTCCCGCCCATGATCGAAAGCACCGCCAGAATGGCCAGAATATTCACCAGAATGGCGACATCGGCGATCAAACCAAAAGCCCGGTAATAGAGGGTCATGAAGAGCACTACGAAGGCCATGCCGAAAACCACGGCCATCACCCCGTCATGGATGGAGTCCTGACCCAGGGTAGGTCCGACGGTACGCTCCTCGGAGATATGAACGGGTGCGGGCAACGCGCCGGCGCGCAGTTCAATGGCGGCATTACTGGCGTCTTTCAAACCGGAAAATCCGGTAATCTGGGCCCGGCCCTCCGTAATGGCTTCACGTATCACCGGCGCGGTCACCACCTTGTTATCCAGCAGAATCGCCATGCGCTTGCCCACGTTTTTGGTAGTCAGGTCACCGAAGATGCGGGTCCCCTCGTTGTTGAAACTGACATTGACAACGGCCTGGCCGCTGTTGTTGTCCACCCCCGCGCTGGCATTGCTGAGATAGCGGCCGGTAAGTACCGTATTGGTGTACAGCACGTAAGGCGAACCGTGAACGCCGTAAAAGAGCGCGGTACCGGCGGGCAGTTCGCCCTTGAGGGCGTCTGCCATGTTGGCCTGGTCATCCACCATCTTGAATTCGAGCTGGGCGGTGGAGCCGATAATGGATTTGGCTCGCTGGGTATCCTGTACGCCGGGCAACTGCACGGCGATATGATCAGCGCCCTGGCGCTGGATGACCGGCTCCGAGACGCCCAGTTCGTCGATACGATTGCGAATAACGACAATGGCCTGTTGCAGCGCATCGTCTTTCATTTTGCTGGCAGCGTCGGGGGTGATGCTGATACTCAGCACCGCATTGGGTTGCAGAACGACGGCATAATCCGGATACCGTCCGGCGACAGCCTTTTGCGCCTGTGCCGCGACTGCGGCGTTTTCCATTTCGATGGCAAGGCTTTGCGGCCCGGTCATATTGACCGCCAGATATTGCAGATTTCGGTGACGGAGGAAGGTGCGCAAGCTACCGCTGTCCTGTTGCAGTGCATGTTTGATGACGGCGTCGGTATCGACACGCAGCAGGAGATACACGCCGCCGCGCAGATCGAGGCCCAGATTGACGGGCTTGCCACCAATACTGCGTAGCCAGTCCGGCTCTGCGGACATCTGCGAAAGGATGACCTGGGCGTTGGCCGGGAGCTTGTTTTGCAGCAAGGTCTCGGCCAGCCCCTGGGCGTCGTTGTTCGGGAAAAAGAAGGTGCTCCCCTTCTCCCCGGAACTGACGCGGGTGACCGGAATTCCGGCGGCTTGCAGCCAGCCCTGCTGGGTGGCGACCGGCGGCAGGAGGGTCCCTGCGGGCGCGCGCACCTCCACTGCGGAATGCCAGCCATAGAAATTGGGCAGTGCGTAAAACAGGGAAGGCAGTACAACGACAAGGATGATCAGGTACTTCCACCATGGATAACGGGTCATGTAACGAGCCTTTACAGTTTTTTCAGCGTCCCTTTGGGCAATAACAACGTCACTGAGGCCCGCTGCACCTTCACAATGACCCCTTCAGCCACCTCAAGTTGCAGGTAATCCTCACCCACCTGCATGATCCGTCCGGCCAGTCCACCCTGGGTAACCACTTCATCGCCTTTGGAGATCGTCGCGATCAACTGGCGTTGTTCCTTCGCCTTTTTGGTCTGCGGACGGATCAGCAGGAAATAGAATATAGCGAAGATGACAACCAGCGGGATGACTTGTATAAAAAAGGAATCCGGACCTGCCCCCGCCGCAGTTCCGGCATAAGCGTTGGCGATAGGCGAAAAGTTCATATGCACTCCAGGTCAGATCTGAGGGCCGCCATTGTAGCCTTTAGGCGCCGACTAGGGAACCGGCACGGCGGCGGCGGTAGAAATCGTCCGCGTAAGCGTCCAGGCGACCGGCAGCAATGGCCTCCCGCAACCCCACCATCAGTTCCTGGTAGTAGTGCAGGTTGTGCAGGGTATTCAGGCGCGCGCCGAGAATCTCATGGCTGCGCTGCAAGTGGCGCAGATAAGCCCTGCTGTAGTTTTGACAGGTGTAGCAGGTACAGGCCGGGTCCGGTGGCAACACATCCTTTTCATAACGGGCGTTGCGCAGCTTGAGGATGCCGTCACGGGTAAACAGCCAGCCGTTGCGGGCGTTACGGGTCGGCATCACGCAGTCGAACATGTCGACGCCACGGCGCACGCCCTCGACCAGATCCTCTGGGGTACCGACGCCCATCAGGTAGCGGGGCCGGTCCGCAGGCATATGGGGCATCAGATCGTCCAGTACCTGCATCATCTCCACCTTGCTCTCCCCTACCGACAGTCCGCCGATGGCAAGGCCGGGAAAATCCAGCCGTTGCAATCCGTCCAGAGAGCGCCGCCGTAAGTCCGCGTACATGCCACCCTGAACGATGCCGAAGAGCGCCCCGGGCCCGGTGTAGGCGGCATGGGAGCGCGCCGCCCAGCGCAGAGAAAGCTCCATGCTGACACGGGCTTCTTCGTAGCTGGCGGGATGGGGCGTGCATTCGTCAAAAACCATGGCGATATCCGAACCGAGAGCCGCCTGGATCTGCATGGACTCCTCCGGCCCCAGAAAAACCATATGTCCATCGGTGGGCGCACAAAACTGCACCCCGGCCTCTGTCAGCTTGCGCAGCGCACCCAGACTGAAGACCTGAAAACCGCCGGAATCGGTGAGGATGGGCCGGTCCCAGTGCATCATCCTGTGGAGTCCGCCTACCGCGCCGACCACCTCCAGGCCGGGACGCAGAAAGAGATGAAAGGTGTTACCGAGGATAATCTCGGCACCTAATGTCTTCAGTTCCTCGGGAGACATGGCCTTGACCGTGCCATAGGTGCCCACCGGCATGAATGCGGGAGTTTGCACGGCGCCGCGGGGGAGACGAATGATACCGCGCCGCGCCGCGCCGTCCCGGGCCAGCAACTGGAAAATGCTCATCGCCGTCCGGCCTGAGGGGAAATCAACATGGCGTCTCCATAACTGAAAAACCGATAGCGTTCCGCCACCGCATGACGATAGGCGGCGAGCATGCACTCCATGCCGGCGAAGGCACATACCAGCATGAGCAGAGTGGATTCCGGAAGGTGAAAATTGGTCAACAGCCCGTCGGTTACCTGAAAGGTCTTGCCGGGATACAGGAACAGGCGAGTCTCTCCGGTAAAAGGTCGCAGTGTCCCGTCCTGCGCCGCAGTCTCCAGCGCCCGGCAGGCCGTGGTGCCCACGGCGATCACCCGCCCGCCCCGCGCCCTCGCGGCGGCAACGGCCGCCACCGTCGTCGCACTGACCTCCATGGTCTCGGCGTGCATGGGGTGCTCGGTAATATCTTCGCTGCGCACCGGGAGAAATGTTCCCGCACCCACATGCAAAGTCACGAAGGTCCGCTCGACGCCCCGCGCCGCCAGGGCGTCCAGCAGTTCCGTATCGAAATGCAGCCCCGCAGTAGGCGCGGCCACCGCACCGGGACGGGCCGCATAGACCGTCTGATAGCGCTCCCGATCACTGGCCTCCGCCGCCCGCCGGATATAAGGCGGCAAAGGCATGCTGCCTCCGGCTTCGAGTATGGGTAACCACGCAACATCCGCAGGGAGGCTCAGCCGGACATCCATACCGGCCTTTTCCTCTACCGTGGCAACGGCGCCGCCCGGTAAATGAATGGACATACCTGGCCGCAACGCCTTGGAGGATTTCGCCAGAAACCAGCCATCTCGGGCATCGAGCAGCCGGTCGAGCAGCAGTTCCACCGCCCCACCCGTCGCCTTGCGGGCCTGCAGACGCGCGGGAAGCACGCGGGTATCGTTGAGCACCAGCAGGTCGCCGGGCCGAAGCACGCCGGGCAGATCGCGCACCCTCGCATCTTCCCAGGTGCCTTGATGGCCATCGACGATGAGCATGCGTGCGGCGCTGCGTTCGGGGAGGGGTGCCTGAGCAATCAACGCGTCGGGCAGTTCATAATGGAAATCTTTTTTGTGCATGGAAATTGTCAGGAGAACCAGTCTGATTCGCTTGGTAGCGGATGGGGGATCACCCGCACCAGTACGATGCGCGGGCCTTTTTTGCGCAGCACCACCACGTCGAAGCTCGGAAAAGCGACCCGTTCCCCTTCTTCCGGGACCCTTTCGAGCTGACGCATGACCAGACCGCCGATGGTATCCGCAGTTTCCTCGTCAATGTCGATGTGAAGGCTTCGCTCCAGGGAATACAACGAGAGGCTGCCAGAACCCACCCAACTCCCGTCGGGTTGCCGCTGCCACTCCTGACGCTGGTGTCGGAATTCATCGGGAATGGCGCCGAGCAGACTCTCCAGCACATGATCCAGCGTGACGAAGCCGGTGATGGTGCCCAGATCGTCAACCACCAGCGCGAAATGCGGATGCCCAGAGCGAAAATGGGTGAGCAGATCCATGGCCGGCAGCGCCTTGCCAACGGCGGGCAGCGGCCGCAGGAGTTTTTTGATCTCACGCAGATCCGGATGCCTTGATAGGGCCGCAAAGGCGTCCTTGACGTGGAGCAGGCCGACCACATGCTGGCGATCCCCTTCACATACCGGATAGCGGGTGAAACGGTGGTTCATCATCACCTGACGGATTGCCTCGGGACTATCATCCAGCATCAGACAGACCATATCGGCAGCAGGGCGCATCAGGTCTCCGGCCGTCAGTTCCGTAAAATCCAGGGTGCGGTCCAGAATATCTCCGGTGCGCTGACCGAGGGTACCCTGCGCCTGGCTGAGGGCGAGGATCATCGCCAGTTCGTCACGGGAATGGGGCGCGTCACCGGCGGGCTGATCCACCCGCAGCGCAAAGAGGCGCAGAACGATGCGGGTCGCCCCGTTGAGCACCCAGATCGCCGGGTACATCAGCCAGTAGAAGGCGTAGAGGGGCATGCCGGTCCACAGGGATACCGGCTCCACCTTGCGGATGGCCAGTGACTTGGGCACCAGTTCCCCGATCACAATGACCAAGAAGGAGATCAGGACAAAGCCCGCCGCAAAGGAAACGGATCGCAGGGCTACCGGATCTCTTAGCCCGGCAGCCCGGAAGACAGGCTGGAGCAGATACGCCAGGCTGGGTTCACCCACCCAGCCGATACCCAGAGACGCGATGGTGATGCCGAGTTGCGTAGCGGAAAGATAGGCGTCCAGACGTCGGTGCAGGCGCAGGAGAACCCTCCCGCGCAATCCGTGTTCCTGGGCGAGAGTCCGGGCGTGGGTACCACGCAGCCGCACCAGGGCAAATTCTGCGGCAACAAAAAAACCGTTCAGCAAAATCAGCAGGACTGCCAGCAGCAGCCCTTTCACCTCATGCACGGGAGGCTGCTCCCGCCCGCGCATGGCGGGAGTGTCGTTCAGTCATCACTGGTGAGAAGCTGCTCCAACTCGGCGAAGCTCTGCACCACATCATTGGTCTGAATGGATACGCCCAGTTGCCGCGCAATCTGGCTGATGGAAAAAACGCCGCGAATCTCTTCACCACGGGGGGTTTCCTCACGCACCAGCGCATGCTGACGCCCCACCTTGCGCAGGGTGAGAACGATATCGCCGACAGTAGAGCGTTCCACTTCGGCAAAGTCGAGTACGTCGACCTGCCCCAGAGGCACCATGATGTCCTGCACCCGGATCATATCCCGGGCGATATGGTTTTCGGCCGCCAGTTTCACCGGCTTTTCTCCCATGATATCGCGAGCGGTTACCAGGCCGGTCAGGGTGCCGAAGTCATCCAGCACGAAAAGCATACGCACGCCCACATGAATCATGCGCTGCATGGCCTGGTCCATGGTGGCTTCCGGCTTCACCGTTGCAGCGGGCACTCGGCAGAGGTCGGTCATGCTCTTGAGCGCCGCGTCACCAAGCGCCACGGTCAGGGGCACTCCGTCAGCAAACATGCTGATACGCGTGTCGGGCTTCAGTCTGTGACATTGTAATGCACGGAATCTTGTCATTTCATTATCTCCGCAGTAGAAAGGTGGCAGGAAAACTCGCTTTCATCCAAGCATAGCGCAAATCAGCGGGCCACAAGAGCGGCAAAGCCGCGCTCCATATCCTCGCGCAGGTCGTCGACATGTTCCAGCCCGACACTGATCCGCAGCAAGCCGTCACCGACCCCTGCGGCAGCCCGTGCCTCGGGACTGACCCGGCTATGGGTAGTGCTCGCCGGGTGCGTAATGGTGGTCTTGGCGTCGCCGAGATTGGCGGTCAGGGAGAGCAGGCGCAGGGCGTCGACAAAGGCCCACGCCGCTTTCTGGCCACCGTGCAGATCGAAGGACAGGATGGCGCCCGGCAGGCGTTGCTGACGCGCGGCAAGGGCCTGCTGCGGATGGCTGTCGAGGCCCGGATAATAGACCCGCGCCACTTCCGGCCGCGCCTCCAGCCATTCGGCGATCTTCCGGGCGTTGGCGCAATGGCGTTCCATACGCAGTCCGAGAGTCTCCAGACCCTTGAGCTGCACCCAGGCATTGAAAGGACTGAGGCTCGGACCCGCCGTCCGCACGAAATTGCGGGGCCCGCTATTGAGCAGTTCGGTACTGCCGCACACCGCGCCACCCAGGGTTCTCCCCTGCCCATCCAGATATTTGGTGGCAGAGTGAATGACCAGATCGGCGCCAAACTTGAGGGGCTGCTGCAAGGCCGGCGTGCAGAAGCAGTTGTCCACCACCAGCCAGGCATCATGGTCGTGGGCCAGATCCGCCAGGGCCTGTATATCGCCAATCTCGGTGAGCGGATTGGAAGGCGTTTCAAGGAAGAGCATACGGGTGTTGGGACGCAGCGCCGCGCGCCACGCCGGCACATCGGCCAGCGGCACAAAGCTGGTCTCTACTCCGAAGCGGCTGAGAATATTGCCGAGCAATTGCACCGTCGTACCAAAAATGGAGCGGGAAGCGACGACATGGTCACCCGCCTTGAGTGTCCCCATGAAGGCGGTCAGACAGGCGGCCATGCCCGAGGCCGTGGCGACACAGGCTTCCGCCCCCTCCAGCGCGGCCAGCCGTTCTTCAAAGGTGCGTACGGTAGGATTGGTGAAGCGTGCATAGATATTTCCCGGCACCCTGCCGGCAAAGCGGTCTGCCGCTTCTTCCGCTGAGTCGAAAACGAAGCTGGAGGTGGGGAAGATGGCCTCGCTGTGCTCTTGCTCCTGGGTACGGTGAATACCGGCACGGATGGCGATGGTTTCCGGATGCAGCCGGTCCGCCCAGTCGGGGTTGGTATTTTTGGTGTTCATCGCAGCTCCTTGATCAGGTGCAGTTGGCGCGAGCCGTGTCCTTCCGGCGTCGGTAACGGATAATCATCACTGAAGCAGGCATCGCAGAAACCCTGCCCACGCCCACCCACCGCCTCATACAAAGCGTCCAGGGTAATGTAGCCCAGGCTGTCGGCGCCGATGATTTTACGCACCTCTTCGATGCTGTGCTGGGCCGCGATGAGCTGGGAGCGATCCGGAGTATCGATGCCGTAATAGCAGGGGCCGATCGTGGGCGGCGCGCTGACCACGAAATGCACCTCGCGCGCGCCGGCGGCCCGCACCAGACTGACGATTTTAGCGCTGGTGGTGCCCCGGACGATGGAATCATCCACCAGAACCACCCGCTTGCCACGCAGTATGTTGGGCTGGGCATTGAGCTTGACCTTAACCCCGAAATCACGACCGCGCTGTGCCGGTTGAATGAAGGTGCGGCCCACATAGTGATTGCGGATCAAACCCAACTCGAAGGGCAGACCGGAGGCCTCGGCATAACCCATAGCCGCCGCAACGCCGGAATCGGGGACCGGCACCACCATGTCTGCGTCCCGCGGATGCAGGCGCGCCAGCGCCTGGCCGATACGCTTGCGCGCCGAATATACATGAATGCCATCCAGCACACTATCCGGGCGGGCGAAATAGATATATTCAAAGACGCACATACGCCGGCCAACGGACGCGAACGGCTTGCGGCTCTCGATGCCGCCTTTGGAAATGACGATCAGTTCGCCTGGCTCGACATCACGGACAAACTCCGCCCCCATGAGGTCGAGGGCGCAGGTCTCGGAGGCCAGCACAAAGCCACCGGAGTCGATCAGACGCCCCAGCACCAGCGGCCGAAAACCCATGGGGTCGCGTACCCCGATCAACCGGCTCTCGGTCAGGCAGACCAGGGAATAGGCACCGGAAACCTGCTGCAAGGCCGCCGCCAGGCGGGCACCCGCATCTTCGCCCGGGACACGGGCGAGCAGGTGGACGATGACCTCGGTATCCATATCGGTATGAAATATGGCCCCTTCCCGCTCCAGCCGGGCGCGGAGTTCCACCGCGTTGACCAGATTGCCGTTATGGCCGACGGCAAAGGCACCATGTCGGTAATTGATAAATATCGGCTGGGTGTTGCGCAATTCCGAGCCACCTGCCGTCGAATACCGCACATGGCCGATCGCCTGTTCGCCGGGCAGCTTGCTGATCTGTTCCAGTCCAAAGACATCTGCCACCCGCCCCATACCGCGCTGCACAAAGAGCTTACCCCCGTCGCCCGAAACGATACCCGCCGACTCCTGTCCCCGGTGTTGCAGGGCATAGAGGCCGAGATACGTCAGGTTGGCGGCTTCGGGATGGCCAAAGACCCCGACGACCCCGCATTCATCATGGAAATGATCGTCATCCACGGCATGCTGCATCACATTGTCATTTTGCAAATTTTTGCGACTCCAAATAGGAGACGGCAGGTGCCGTCAACGATTGCGACCAGCGGCTCACCGGCTCCTGTGCCAGCCAGGAACTCTCCCACCAGGGGGATCGGGACAGGTCCGAAGACTGCACCAGAGTGACTACAATGGCAATCAGCACCAGTCCCCGCAAAAAACCGAAGAAAGCCCCCAAAAACCGGTCCGTCGCCCCGAAACCAATGCCGTATAATAGCTTACGAACGACAAAAGCGCATAGGGTCCCGACGATCAGGCAGGCCAAAAAAAGGAAAAGAGAGGCTAACGGCACTCGCCAGTCCACGGGAATCTGCGCGGGCAGCCGGGGCGCCAGCCAACTGCCGCCCCAGTTCCAGGCCACATAAAACCCACCGACCCATGCCGCCAGGGAAAAAAACTCGCGCACCATTCCGCGGAAAAGGCCCCAGAGTGCGGACAGCACCACCAGCCCCAGCGTGGCGGCATCTACCCACAAGGTCATGACGGGTCACTCAACAGCCACGCCATCGGTAACTGTTTGACGAGATGAAAGGAGCCGAAGCAAAGCAGAATATCTCCGGTCGCCAGGGTCGTTCTTGACCGCTCCAGGGCCTGCTCCATGCTGGCATCCGCCGATACCGCCGTTGCCCCCAGCCCCCGGAGGGTATCGCGGAGCTGCAGCATCGTCGCCGCACGCGGGGTATCGGTGATCTCCAGTACATGCCAGGCATCCACCCACTGCAGCAGTGGCGCGAGTGTCCCGGCGATATCCTTGTCGGCGAGCATGCCGACGACGGCGTGACATCGCCCGGAGCCCTTTCGCGCCGCCAGCAATGCCGCCAGTTGCCGCGCTGCCTGCGGGTTGTGGGCGACATCCACCAGCAGATCGGGGCCATCCTTACCCCAGGGCTGAAGCCATTGACAGCGGCCCGGCAATTGCGGCAGTCGCCTCCATGCGGAAATCGCCGCATCGGACACTGGTAATTTCTCCTGCAGCAACGATACGGCCGCCAGCGCCAGCGCCAGATTGGCCCATTGTACGGTCCCCTCCCACAAAGGCGGGGGCACCTCTTTCCCGTGCCCGAATCCTGACCATTTCCCGCGCAGGGGATCAATATGAAAGTCCCGCCCCAACCGCTGCAGGGGTACGTCGGCGCGTACTGCCGCCTCCAGCACCGAAGCGCAGGGGTCTTCCGAATCCCCATAGAGGGCGGGCACTCCACGACGGAATATACCCGCCTTTTCATGGCCGATGGCCGCGCGATCGGATCCCAGCCAGTCCTGATGGTCCAGATCCACGGTGGTGACGATACTGCAATCCGGGGTAAAGGCATTGACCGCATCCAGACGTCCCCCCAGGCCGACCTCCAGAATCGCCACGTCGACCCTGGTGGCAAGCATCATCCGTACCGCAGCGAGGGTCGCGATCTCGAAATAGGTGAGCGGGATTTGTCGGACTGTGGCGGCGATTTCGGTGAGTTGCTGATGCCAGAGGGACTCGGGTGCAGATCGGCCATCCAGCCGCAGGCGTTCGGTGAACTGCCAGAGGTGCGGGCTGGTATAAGCGCCAACCCGATAGCCCGCCTGGCGATAGAAGGCCTCCAAATAAACCACCGTGGAGCCCTTGCCATTGGTACCGCCCACCAGCATCACCGGCATGGGCAAACGCGCGGGCATCTTCAGCGCCGCCAGAACGGCCCGCATTCGCTCCAGACCCATGACGATTTGCTCGGGTGGCCCGGCCAGTTCAGCGACCCGGTCGCTGAGAGAATCCGCCAGCAGTGCCACCGGCTACACCCGCTCCCGTGCGCCGCGCTTAATGCGGACTCGGGGCATGGGTCAGCATCCCCAGCATCTCGCTCACCACCGCGCGCATCTGGCGGCGATCGACAATCTGATCGATGGCGCCGTGCTCCAGCAAATATTCCGCGCGCTGAAAACCCTCCGGCAGCTTTTCACGGATGGTCTGCTCGATCACTCGCGGGCCGGCAAATCCGATCAGGGCCTTGGGCTCCGCAATCAGAATATCTCCCAGGGTGGCCAGACTGGCGGAGACACCGCCCATGGTCGGATCGGTGAGCACCGAGATGAAAGGCACCCCCGCCTTGGCCAACCGCTCCACGGCGGCCGAAGTCTTGGCCATCTGCATCAGGGAATATAGTCCTTCCTGCATCCGTGCCCCGCCACTGGCACTAAAGCAGACCAGTGGACAACGTTCGGTCAGCGCCGTTTCCGCCGCACGGGCAAAACGGGCCCCCACCACCGATCCCATGCTCCCGCCCATGAACTCGAAGGCAAAAGCGGCAACCACCACCGGGCGCCCTTCCAGAAGGCCGCGCATCACCACCATGGCGTCTTTCTCTCCGGACTTGGCCTGGGCTTCCTGCAGGCGGTCCTTATAGCGCTTCTGATCCTTGAAGCGCAGGGGATCCACCGGAACGTATTCCTTTGCAATCTCCAGCCGGGGTTCTGCATCGAGGAAGAAATCCAGACGCTGCCGGGCGCTGATCCGCTGATGATGTCCGCAGTGGGGGCAAACGTAAAGATTTTCCTCCAGCTCCGTACGGTAGAGCACCACCTGACAGGTGGGGCACTTGGACCACAGACCTTCAGGTACGGTGCGCTTGTTCTCACTCACAACGGAGGCCTCTGCCGATGTTTTTTTGATTTTGGGTGGCAGTACCCGATCGAACCAGCTCATGCGCCTCTCCTTTCCGTACTCCGCACGGCCTGGACCAGCGGCTCGATAAAGCGGGTGGCCGCCGCAATGGCGTCCTGATCCGTCGCACATGCCGCCAGTTGATCGACCAGTGCACTGCCGACGACCACCGCGTCGGCCCCGGTCGCCACCCGCGCTACCGTCGCCGCATCGCGAATGCCAAAACCGATGGCCACGGGCAGGCCCAGTTGCCGGTGCAGGTGCTGTACCCGCTCCAGAACCTCCGCCCAGTCCGCCTGGGCTGCGCCGGTAATACCGCGCAGCGATACATAATATACAAAACCACTGCCCATACTGCGGACGGTCGCCACGCGTTCCGGCCCACTGGTCGGCGCCAGCAGGAAAATGGGATCGATACCCTGCTGGCGAAGAACGACGGCTTCGCCGCGCCCCTCCTCCGGGGTCAGATCCACCAGAATGACACCGTCCACCCCCGCCGTCGCTGCAGCCTCGGCGAACGAGGTTATACCCATGGCTTCTACCGGATTCAGATAACCCATGAGAATGACGGGCGTGTGGCTGTTGGTCGTGCGGAATTCGCGCACCCACTCCAGGACCATGCGCAGCTTCACCCCCCGCGCCAGCGCCCGCTCACTGGCGCGCTGGATGCTGGGGCCATCGGCCATGGGGTCGGAAAATGGCATCCCCAGTTCGATGGCATCGGCCCCCGCGGCGACCAGCGCGTGCATCAGGGGCACAGTCGCGGTCAGGGATGGGTCACCCGCCGTCATGAAAGGAATGAGGGCGGCACGACCCGCATCCCGGAGTTGGGCAAACAGCCCGGCGAGACGACTCATAAATGGATACCCTCCAGGGCGGCGACGGTATGGATATCCTTATCGCCTCGCCCGGACAGGTTGACGATAATGGTCTGATCAGAGCGCATGGTCGGCGCCAGGCGGAAGGCGTGGGCCAGCGCATGTGCGCTTTCCAGCGCCGGAATGATGCCCTCGGTGCGGCACAGGCGATGGAAGGCGGCCAGCGCTTCTTCATCGGTAGCCGCCACATACTCTGCCCGGCCGGTATCCTTCAGATAGGCATGCTCCGGTCCCACCCCCGGATAATCCAGCCCCGCCGAGATGGAGTGGGTCGGCAGAATCTGACCGTCTTCGTCTTCCATCAGGTAGGTCCGGTTACCATGCAACACCCCCGGACGTCCGGTGGTCAGGGGGGCGGCGTGTTGTCCGGTGCCAAGGCCCAGACCACCCGCTTCGACACCGATCATCCGCACCGCCCGGTCTTCGATAAAGGGATAAAACAGGCCAATGGCATTACTGCCCCCCCCCACGCAGGCGATCAGACAATCGGGGAGCCGTCCCGTCAGTTCGAGGCATTGCGCCCGCGCCTCGTCGCCAATGACCCGGTGGAAGTCCCGCACCATGACCGGATAGGGATGCGGTCCCGCCACCGTTCCGATCACATAAAAAGTGCTTTCGACATTGGTTACCCAGTCCCGCAGAGCTTCGTTGAGCGCATCCTTCAGGGTGCGGGTACCGCTGCTGACCGCCGTCACCTGCGCACCCAGCAAACGCATGCGAAACACATTACTGGACTGGCGCTGGATATCCTCCTCGCCCATATACACCAGGCATTCCATGCCATAGCGGGTCGCGACCGTCGCCGTGGCGACGCCATGCTGCCCCGCGCCCGTCTCGGCGATTACCCGTTTTTTGCCCATACGCCGGGCGAGCAGCGCCTGACCGACGGCATTGTTGATTTTGTGCGCGCCGGTGTGGTTGAGGTCCTCCCGCTTGAGGTAGATTTGCGCTCCACCCAGCTCCCTGGAAAGGCGTCCGGCATGATAGAGTGGATTGGGACGACCGACGAACTGGCGCAGTTCACTGTGCAGCTCGGCACGAAACTCCGGATCCCGCTGCGCCTCCTGGTACGCATGCTCCAGTTCCTCCAACGCCGGAACCAGGGTTTCTGCAACGAAACGCCCGCCGTAAGGACCATAGTGTCCGGATGCGTCCGGCAAAGCATAAGTTCCCATTCTCTCTCCCTTCAAGTACCGCGCACCCGTGCGACAAACCGTGCCATTTTGTCATGATCTTTGCGTCCGGGCGACAGTTCCACCCCGCTGCTCACATCTACCGCATAAGGCCGGGCGATGGCGATGGCCTCGGCAACGTTTTCGGCATGCAGCCCACCCGCCAGAATCAATGGCTTACCCACATCCGGCAGTCGCCACCAGTCGAAACTCCGGCCCGAGCCCCCCCAGACGCCCGGCGCGGCGCAGTCCAGCAGCAGTCCCTGCGCGTCGTGATAGGCGTCCACCGCCGGCCGCAGGTCTTGCGCTGCGGTCACCCGCAACACCTTGATGTAGGGACGGCCGAATTCCCGGCAGAGGGATGGCGATTCATCACCATGAAATTGCAGGACATCCAGAGGGCATTGCTGCAGCGTAGAGGCCACCTCGGCAGCTTCCGCGTTGACGAAAAGGCCGACGCGCGTGACGAACGGCGGCAGTGCCGCAAGAATTTTCCGGGCACGCACCGCATCCAGAGCCCGCGGACTGCCACGGTAGAACACCAGCCCGACGGCATCCGCGCCGGCGGCGGCCGCCGCGCGGGCGTCCTCCGCATTCGTGATACCACATATCTTGATACGCACCATCGGCACATTCTAACACTGCGGCTAGCAGAAAGCATGAGCGCAGCCGACCGGCGGCGCCCGTCAATCGCCCGTCAGGAAACCGGCGTCCACTGCATCCACCGGCAGCCCGAACTCCGCAGGATAACGCGGCGCCACGAAATAAAGGCCACCCGGCGGGGCCGTAACGCCAGCCTGACAGCGATCGCGACTGGCCAGCACCTCCGCCGCCCAATCCACAGGCCGGTCGGCCTTGCCGATGGCAATCAGCACGCCCACAAGATTACGCACCATGTGATGCAGGAAACCGTTGGCCTCGGCATCGACAGCAATCAGATCGCCCCGCCGGACGACCCGAAGCTGGCACAAATTCCGTACAGGACTTTTGGCCTGGCAGGCGGAGGCGCGAAAAGCGGAAAAATCATGAGTACCCAGCAGGGTTTGCGCCGCTGCCTGCATGGCCTCCACATCCAGAGGGCTGTATATCCAGGCGGTGTGGTTCCGCCACAGGGCGGATTTCTCGCGACGATTGAGGATCACGTAACGATAACGCCGGGCCGTAGCGGAGAAACGGGCGTGGAAGCTATCCGGGACGACCCGGGCCCAACGCAGCGCCACCCCCGCGGGTAACGCGGTATTGGCGCCACGTACCCAGGCCTCGGGACGCCGCACCACCGGGCTGTCGAAATGCACCACCTGACACAGGGCATGCACCCCCGTATCGGTTCGCCCGGCGACGACGACAGAGATCGGGCACTGGGCCACCTGACTCAACGCAGCCTCAACAACACCTTGTACACTGTCCTGATCCAACTGGCGTTGCCAGCCACAGAACCCGTTGCCATCGTATTCAAGCCCCAGTGCCCAACGGGTGCCTCTCGGCTCTGCAAACTGCTCCACCGCCAGGCCTGGTTAAAGGCTTCTCAGCAACTGCCGGGCTTCTTCCTGATGGGCGCCGCTGTCTTCCCGAATCAGTTCTTCGAGCAGATCGCGTGCCGATTCACCGTCACCCATTTCCACATAGGCTTTGGCCAGGTCGAGTTTGGTACCCATGGCGTCCCAATCCGCAACATCCAGGCCGCCAGACGGCGCCCCGACGGCGGGAGACTCGGCAGCTGCCGGAGCAGATGCCGAGACGTCCGGCGCCAGTTCCAGTACCGATTTTGCCCGAGATTCCGGGACCCCCGTTTCCGCCTCCGCTTCCTCCATCAACCGGAACTGCTCATCGATATCCTGCAGGAGCCGGGCCTTTTCCTCCGCCGGGAAAGCGTTCGATGCTTTTCCTGCCGCAGACTCCGCAGGGGCATGGTCGAAGTGGAAATCCAGCACATCCAGAGGCGCCGGCGCCGGGGCAGGCTGGTCTATCCCAATGACCGGGGCGGGAGCGACCACCGCCCCTTCGTCGGAGATGGCGAAGAGCGCGTTACCGGGAAAGAGTCGCGCCCCTTGTGCGGCCACTTCCTGCCACGCCGCATTGTGCGGTCCGAAACGCCCCCGCATACGTTCGGCGAGATCCAGATATTCCTCGTGGCGATCCAGATTGGCATAAATGTCGAGCAGTTTGACGTACAGCTCCTTACGCCGCGGATTTTCTTCGAGGGCATCATTGAGCACGGCGACCGCCTGTTCCGCCTTACCATAGGTCAGGTAAAGATCGGCTTGTTCGACGGGATCGATCTCGGCGGCGCCGGCCTGGGCAGCCGCGCCCCCCGCGGCGGCGACGACAGCCGAGGGCGCTGGCGCGGGCGCTGGTGCAGTAGCGGCAGCCACCGGGGCAGGCGCCCCGGGTTGAGGTGGCGCTGCGGGCGCTTTAGGCGCAGTGCTCAAAGCGGAAACCCGCTGGGAAATCTCTCGCTGACGTTGTTCCGCCTCTTTTTGGCGACGCCACATCCAGATGAACAGGGCCAGCAGCAAAAGATTTCCGCCCAGCGACAGGATCAACGGAAGATTGTTGTTGCCCTCCGCCCGGGAAAGAGCGGCAAGCTGCGCGCCCTGATTGGCCAGCAGGCGCTCCTCCGCGCTCAGGCGCTGCCCCAGGCCTACCACTTCCGCCGTCAGCTTCTGATTGTCCTTGCGGAGCATGGCATCCGGCATCTGCAGCGGGCTGGCCGGGGATGCCACGCTGGCTACGGGAGCGGTCACCGCTGCGGCAGGGGCGCTGGAAAGCACCAGATGCGTCGCATTCCCAGCGGGTTTGACCGCAGTTGCCGCAGAAACGGCCGGCGCGCTGACAGGAGCGGCGCTCGTTACAGCAGCGGAGGCCGTCGGCGCAGTCGCCACCGCAACGATGGACGGTTTGTTCGCCGCCTGTCGGGCAGACAGCCAGGCGCTGGCCTGTGCGGGTGAAGCAGACTGCACCTGGGCCAGACTGGGCACCGTCAACATGGTTCCGGCATAGAGGTAATCGGGATTACCGCCCTTGAAGGCCTGCGGGTTGGCCTTCAGCAGCGCCGCCATGACCTGATCGATGGTGACCGCATTACTGTTGACCATAGCCTGCGCGGCCTGGAAAAGAGAGCCGTTGACCGGCACCGGGCCATAACGACTGACTCTTGCCCAGCCGTGATAGAGGGGCGCGGCAGCCGTATGGCGGGCGGGCCGCGGCGTTGTCGGAGAGGCGACGGACTGCGGAACGGACGCCGGTGGCGCGGCAGCGGGAACCACGTTATTCCCGATACCGGACGCCGTATACTCCCGGACCATCTGTCCTCCGGACCAGTCGAGCCGCACCAGGAAATGCAATTCCGGCTGGGCGAGCGGCAAGGGACTGCTGATCAGTACCGCCGGCCTATCACCGCTGCGCACCGTAAAATGCCAGTGATCCAGTGCGCCCGATCTGGGAAGATCGATCATCGCGAAGTCGCTGGCCGGCGCGAGTCCGACGCTGAGGTTCGCTTCGCCTTTGGGGTTCAACGACTGCAGAGGAATCTCCGCGCGAAAGGGCTCCCCCGGCGCGGAGAGCACCCGCAGCTCACCGAGTCCCAGCGCCTGCGCCATACCCGGCAAAAGCAAACCAATGCCGGCCATGGTCAACAACCACCTGTTCTTATTCATCGATATCTTCCTCATTTGGGTAACGCCAGCGCACTACGGCGAGGTCTGTCGCCGATGACGTTTTTATAGATAGTCGCGAATCAGCAACTCTGCAAT
Source organism: Acidithiobacillus ferruginosus (assembly GCF_018854495.1). Classification (GTDB taxonomy): domain Bacteria; phylum Pseudomonadota; class Gammaproteobacteria; order Acidithiobacillales; family Acidithiobacillaceae; genus Acidithiobacillus; species Acidithiobacillus ferruginosus. Next base: position 17,162 of record NZ_JABBDR010000207.1, on the reverse strand, counting down.
CTGGACGCTGTTCAGTGCCGCGCCCTTACGGATATTGTCCGCAACCACCCAAAAATTGATGCCCCGTACATGGGAGCAGTCACCGCGAATGCGTCCCACAAAAGTAGCATCCTGGCCGGCCGCATCCAGCGCGGAAGGCCAGGCGCCAACCGTACCACGATCATCCACGACGGTGACGCCCGGGGCCTTTTCCAGCAGCGCGCGAACGGCCTCCGGCGTGATGGGCTCGCGGGTTACCACGTTGACCGCTTCAGAATGGCCGTAAAATACCGGCACCCGCACGCAGGTAGCGGTCAGGGCGAGATCCGGAATCTCCAGGATTTTGCGGGTCTCCCACAGCATTTTCATCTCTTCCTTGGTATAGCCATTGTCCTGGAAGACATCGATCTGGGGCAGGCAGTTGAAGGCAATCCGCTTGGGAAACACCTCGGCAACTCCCTCCTCATGACGGAAAATCGCCAGGGTTTGCTGGCCCAGTTCTTCGATGGCCCGCCGCCCCGCACCGCTGACCGCCTGATAGGTCGCGACCACCACCCGCTCGATGCCCACCGTATCGGCGATGGGCTTCAGCGCCAGCAGCATCTGGATGGTCGAGCAGTTCGGGTTGGCGATGATACCGTGGCGCCGGTAATCGGCAATCCGCTGCGGGTTGACTTCAGGCACGACCAGCGGGATTTCATCGTCATAGCGGAACTGGGAGGTATTGTCGATGACCACACATCCGGCAGCCACCGCCTTCGGCGCGTACTCCGCGCTGACCTTGGCTCCGGCGGAAAACAGACCGATATCGGCCTGCGACCAATCGAAAGTCGCCGCATCCTGTACCAGCACCTGCTGGCCGTCGAAGGGCAGACGTCCGCCCGCCGAGTGGCTGCTGGCCAACAGATAGAGCTTATCCACTGGAAACTTCCGCTGCTCGAGAATCTGCAGCATGACCTCGCCGACGGCACCGGTAGCGCCCAGGATGACTACGTTGTATCGTGGTTTTTGCATCTGTGTATCAATCCTTGAAGTTCAGGGCATCGACCACCGCGGCACCCATGGCTTTAGTGCCGATCACCGGCGCTCCTGGCGCCGCGATATCGGCGGTACGCAGGCCTTGATCCAGCACCCGCTGCACCGCCGCCTCCACCCGCTGCGCCCAGGGCTCGGCACCGAGAGAATACCGCAGCATCATCGCCACGGACAGAATCGTAGCCAGGGGATTCGCTTTGTCCTGCCCGGCTATGTCCGGCGCCGAGCCGTGGATGGGTTCATACATCGCCCGCCCCTCGCCCAGTGAGGCCGAGGGCAGCATACCGATGGAGCCGGTCAACTGACTGGCCTCGTCGGAAAGAATGTCGCCAAACATATTGCCGGTCAGCAGCACGTCGAACTGTGCCGGGGCGCGGATCAGTTGCATGGCGGCATTATCCACATACATGTGGCTAAGCTGCACATCGGGATAGTCCCGCGCCACCTCGGTGACCACCTCGCGCCACAGACGCGTGGTCTCCAGGACGTTGGCCTTGTCCACCGAGCACAGTTGCCGGCGACGCCCCTGGGCAGCGCGGAAGGCCACATGGGCGATACGGCGGATTTCATCCTCGTCATAGACCATGGTGTTAAAGCCGCGGCGCTTGCCGTCGACCACTTCCAGACCACGCGGCTGACCGAAGTAGATATCCCCGGTCAGTTCGCGCACCACCAGGATATCGACATCCCGTACCAGTTCCGGGCGTAGCGGAGAGGCATCCAGCAACTGCGGGAAAATCTGCGCTGGACGCAGGTTCGCATAAAGATCCAGCCCCTTGCGCAGGCGCAGCAACCCCTGTTCCGGGCGTTTGGCGGGCGGATACGCGTCCCAGCGGGGGCCGCCCACCGCCCCCAGAATGACCGCATCCGCCTCCAGGGCCAACTGCAAGGAGGTGGCCGGCAAGGGATCATCGCTGGCATCCAGCGCCGCGCCGCCCACCAGGCCCTCGCTGCAGTGCAGGCCGAGTCGCGCGGCCTGATCCACGGCATCCAGCACTTGCCGGGCGGCCGCCACGATTTCCGGACCAATGCCGTCACCCGCAAATATGGCTATTTTTTTCATACCAGATCCTTGTTTCATCACGATGCCAATCATAAAAGGGTTTTCCGCCCCAAAGAATTGTGGAAGGATAGCATAGGCATTGCCAGCAAGGCACGACACCCGTGGACCCGTTCATCCGTACCGCAGCCCCCGCAAACCCGCCCGATGCGCAGGACGCGGTGCATCCCTTACCGGTCACCGGCATCATCCTCGCCGGAGGTGCCGGCCGCCGCATGGGCGGTGTGGACAAAGGCTGGCTGGACTGGCAGGGGAAACCCCTGATCGAGCGGGCCATCGCCATCCTGCACGACGATTGCACCGACATCGTCATCAGCGCCAACCGCAATATGGACCGTTATGCACAATGGGGACATCGCGTCATCTCTGATCCGACGGCAGACTTTCAGGGTCCGCTCATGGGCCTGGCCGCTGGCATGCATGCCGCGACGCAAGCCTGGGTAGCCAGCATCCCGGTGGATAGTCCCTGTTTACCCCAGGATATCGTGCGCCGTATGTGGCAGGCCAAAGGCGGGCATGACCTGGTGGTGGTGCGCAGCGCCGACCATTGGCATGCTGTCATCTGCCTGTGTCGCCGTGATCTGCTGGCCGACCTGCAGCGTTATCTGGACGGCGGTGAGCGACGGGCGCAAGGCTGGTTCCGGGACCTCTCTTTTGCCGGTCTCACTCTGCCCGCCGACCTGCTGCGCAACTATAACCGTCCGGAGGATATGACATGAAAGCGCTGGGTGTAGTAGGATACAGCGGTAGTGGCAAGACCACCCTGCTCTGCGCCCTGATTCCCCTGCTACGCGGATATGGACTGAAGGTCGCCGTGGTCAAGTCGACCCACCATGACGTGGACTGGGACGCACCGGGAAAGGACAGTTACCGTCTGCGGGAGGCAGGGGCGGATGCGGTACTACTGCAGGGTCCGAAACGCTGGTTTATGACCAGGCCTGCGCCGACGGAAGTCAGTCTGGAGACCATCCTTGCCAGCCTGCGACCGCCGCCGGACCTGCTCCTGCTAGAGGGGAACAAGGCGCTGGCGGTGGCGAAAATCGAAGTACACCGACCCGCCCTCGGTCACCCCCTGCTTGCAGCGGATGACCCCCGCATCATGGCCGTGGCGACGGATGGTGTTCTGCCTATCCCGGGCGTTCAACTGGACCTGAATACGCCGTCCGCCATCGCGCAATTCATCCTGCAATGGATAGAAAAGGAAGATTAAACATGGCTCACTGTTGTGGTGGTAACGAACATGATTCCCTGGCTAAAAGTGTCGCCGATGCACGGGATGCCATCCTCGCGGCCAGCCTGCCGGTACGAGGTACCGAAAATGTCCATCTCGGCCAAGCGCTGGGACGGGTACTGGCCACCGACCTGCATGCCCCGGCCAACGTGCCCGCCTGGTCCAATTCGGCCATGGATGGCTACGCCCTGCGCAGCATGGACGGCGATGCCGTGCGACGCGTCATCGGCCGGTCTTTTGCCGGACATCCCTTCAAGGGGCATGTCGGTGCCGACGAGTGCGTACGCATCATGACCGGTGCCGTAGTTCCCGAGGGCGCGGATGCCGTCCTCGTTCAGGAGGAGGCAGAAGTCCATGCTGACCAGAAGATCATCCCACAGACGGTCAGCAAGGCGGGCGCGAATATCCGCCAGCCCGGTGAGGACCTGCAGGCCGGGGCCCTGGCCCTGGAAGCCGGAACCTGGCTGCGTCCCGCCCAAATCGGGCTGCTCGCTAATCTGGGCATTGCCGAATTGGCCGTATATCGCCGTCTGCGGGTCGCATTTATCTCTACTGGCGACGAGTTGCGCCCGCTGGGCGGGGCGCTGGCTCCTGGGCAAATCTACGACAGTAACCGTTACGCCCTGCACGGCATGCTGGAACGTCTCGACTGTGAGATCCTCGATCTCGGCCGCATCGCCGACGATCCTGAGTCCATCGAAGCGGCCCTGCACAGCGCCGCGGACATGGCCGACGTGGTGATCACCACCGGCGGCGTCTCCGTCGGCGACGCCGACTACATCGCCGCGCTCCTCGGCCGTCTCGGCACCATCAACTTCTGGAAAATAAACATGAAACCCGGGCGTCCGCTGGCTTTCGGGCAACTCGGCAACGCCACCTTCTTCGGTCTGCCCGGCAACCCCGTCTCCGCCATGGTGACTTTTTACCAGTTTGCACGCCCGAGCATCCTCAAGCGCATGGGCAAAGCGGCCCCCTGGATCCCTCCACTGCTACAGCTTCCTTTGGCAGAGGATCTCCGGAAAAAGCCCGGACGCACCGATTTCCAGCGTGGTCGCCTGCTGCAAACCCCCGCCGGACTACAGGTGGCGGGAATTGGTCAGCAGGCTTCCCATATCATGAGTGGAATGGCCCATGCCGACTGTCTGATCATTCTTGCGGCCGAAGCCGAGCACGCCAAGGCTGGCAGTCTGGTGGACGTGCAGATGCTGGAGGGGCTCGTCTGAATCCGCGCTCAATCCAGGCCGTGCCGCGCCGTATAGGGCGTCGAGTGGCTGAGATGAAAGCGGAAATTGTCCGCGTAGAGTTGCTGTAACGCCGGATTCCCCCGGAATATCAGGAGATTTTCGGCATTGGCCTGCTCCGCCGCCCTGCTGAAATTGAAGCTGCCGGTGATCAGCGTCCCCGAATCGATCACCATCACCTTGTTGTGAGCGATGGCGTGCTGGTCGTCGATGTACACGGGCACCCCCTGATTGGCAAAAAAATCGGCCACCGAATATTTCTGGGTACGCTGGCTCCTGTCCAGCACCACCTTCACCTCGACACCTCTTTTGGCGGCACTGAGCACGGCCCTGGCAATCGGCGCGCTGGTGAAGCTATAGGCCTGCACCCAGACCCGCTGCCTTGCCTCGCCGACGGCCTGCACAATGGCCGCCGTCGCCCCGCCCGGCGGCGAGAACGCCACCTCGATCGTCCCCTGTGCCGGAACCGTTACCGGCGTGGGCGGCCGCGCGGCTGTGGCAGATGCCCACTGATCATGCCCCCAGTTTTTCAGTGACTGCCAGCCGGACCCGGCCCCATCCCCGTATGCCCCGCCAGCAAAGGACACCAGCAGCAGTCCGCAAAGCAGGGCCCTGCCCGACTGCTTCAGGCCGCCCATGAACGCCCTCCGTTAGGCGGTGTTTTGCTGATCGACTTGCTGGCCATCCCCCGCCCCCTCCATCTCGCAATGGATACATCGTAGGGAAAATCCTTATAAATAACCAGCCACGAATAGTGTATCCCGCCTCCTGGGTCACCCGGGTGGCAAGCCAGTCCGAGAGCACCCGTTGGAACGACGAAAAAATAGTTCTTGCGTACCTCCCTAAAAGTCCGTATGGTGATTTTCGGACAAGTGGTCCGAATTTAACGTAAATGGGAAGTTTCTAAACATGGCAACTGGTACAGTAAAGTGGTTCAACGACAGCAAGGGATTTGGCTTTATCACGCCGGAAGATGGCAAGGAAGATGTATTTGTACATCATTCTGCCATTCAAGGCAGCGGCTTTAAGACCTTGGCGGAAGGCGCGCGCGTAACGTTTAACAGCGTTCGCGGCCCGAAAGGCATGCAGGCTGAGGACGTACGCGAGGCGTAAGATCCTTTACCGGATGGTCGCCACAGGACGCCGCTCTCTTGCGGCGTTTTTTTATGGGGGGCGCTCATCTGGAGGTGGAGACGTTATGGGCGTTCCCAGGCGGACTCATCTGTGTGCCTAGTCGATTCTATCCAGAATATGCGTAGCCTCAGTCAATCCCAATTTCTTGATAACGATAATAGTCCCTACTAATTGCGGTTGACGAGCAATTCGGCTATCAGGTTCTGAGTGACACGGGCTTGGCGAAGCGCATTTCCAGACGGCAGATCGGCGAAAGAGCACTTCCGTAGTCAGTACGGGCCAAATACAAATAACGATCGCTGTATCGGGGAATATAAGCACACTTTTTGGGAAGCCCATTGTTGAAGATTTCAATAATAGCATCCTTCTTTGCTTTGACCTCACTGGTCAATGGAGCTATCTCACTGCTCACGTTCGTCCTCGCTTTCAGGCAATATCAGCGGTACCCCCTCTTTCAACTGGTCTTTTACGTGCCGCCAATGCGGCATTGCCCGGTCCAGAATGCTTTTGAAGCGGTCATTATGTAACCGTTCCAGCAGGTGCGCCATCTCATGCACTACCACGTATTCCAGGCAAGGTTCCGGGTGTTGTGCCAGATCCAGATTCAGCCAGATTCTTTTCGCCCGGATATTACAGGTCCCCCAGCGGGTTTTCATACATTTGATGCCCCATTCTGCGACTTTCACCCCCAATATAGGCTCGTAGTGGGCAACGAGGCCGGGGATGCGTTCTTGTAGGCTCTGCCGGTGCCAGGCCAGAACCAGCCTTTCCTTATGGTCTTTGCTGGCGCCTTGCCGACAATGCAGGTCAATAAAATGGGCGTGGGTGAGTTCAACGCGGCCCGCCTGGGTCGTGGAGTGCACGCGTAACCGGTAGCGTCTGCCCAGGTAATAGTGGCTCTCCCCGGATACATACTCACGGGGAGAGATTCTTTCCTGCCCCATAAACTTCCGCTGCTGCTTTCTAATCCAAGTCAGACGACTGAGTACCGCTGCACGAATAGCCTCTTCACTGAGCCTTAATGGGGCCGCCACACGTACCCAGCCCGATGGCGGATAAACGCCCAAGTGCATATTCTTAATAGGCTTCTTGATCACCTGCACGGACAGGTCACCTAACTGCAGGGTGTAGGTTTCAGTAATCACCGCGTTGTTCCTTCACCAGGGTAAACACCCGCTCCACGTCCTCTGGGTCCTCCAGGTAACGTTTGATTTCGCGTTTGACTTCCCGCTCTTTGAATTTATTGCCCCGCCAGTCATCTTTTTTGACGGCCCGAATGGCACCATCCAAGGCGACGGCCTTTTCTTCGTTTTGGTCCAGATTGTCGTAAAGCGCCCGCTGTGCGGTGGTTATAAGGGATTTAGGGTACGTCTCTCCCCGCTGCGGGTCTTTAACCTGACTGGCCAGTTGGGTAATTTCCTCAAGATACTGCTGGTAAGTGAGTACCTGTTCCCGGCGATTTTGAATCAGCATCTCCAGCAGTTCGGACATCTTTTCATAATACTTGGGATTGACGGGAGACTCATCGGTGATGAGTTTGCGGATATTGTTCTCGATGGTCTCGGCCATGGACTCTTCCTGCTGGGCTAACCCCTCAGGGAGGGAGTCTTTCACTGCTGGATAGCCCCGGCTGGCTAATAAATCCACCAGGTCATAATCATCAAACTCAGAAATCTTCCGACTCTCTTCGGCACGGATGTAGGTATCAATCAGGTGCCGCATGGCCGGTTCATAGACCTTCAGGTCAATATAGTCCCCACTGGCAAGCCGGACCTCATTCCGGATGCTCTCAAAGTGCCGGACCTCCGCTTTGATTTGGTTCTGTTGTTCTGGGGTGTATCCCGCTTCCTCCAATTCGTTGGCGATAGCGGTGTAGGCACGGATCAGGGCGGATGTGGCCTTATAGAGGGCCATCCTGAGGGGAGACTTGGCTTGTAAGGTCTCCTTGTCCTCAGCTGCGGCGCCGTCCCCACAAAAGTAGTGCAGGTGCTCCAGGGATCCCTGCGGTGGTGCCACCGGCTCACACAGGGCCTTGACGGCCTCCCGTCGCTCTTCCAGGTCCTCACGGGCTTTGCTCAGTCGGTCGCCCAAGAGTCCCTGCACGTCCTCGCGGTCATAACCATCCAGCGCCCCTTGGGTGTAATCGGTCATCGCCGTTTCCAGGCTATGGAACAGATCCTTGTAGTCGATGATGTAGCCGTATTCCTTGTCCTCTCCATCGAGACGATTCACCCGGCAGATGGCTTGAAACAGTCCGTGATCCCGCATGGCCTTGTCGATGTAGAGGTAGGTGGCCGGTGGTGCATCAAAGCCGGTCAGGAGCTTGTCCACGACAATAAGCAGCTTCATCTGGCCCGGAGACTCAATGAACTGCTTTTTGACGGCCAGCTCGAATTCTTCCACCCGTCCCATGGCCTCTTCCGGGGGCACCCGGAACCAGTCCGAGAGCATTTTGCGGTAGATGTCGTATTGCCGGAGTCGTTCAGTAAAGCCTTCCCCCGTCTCTTCGCCCTTGATATCAGCGGTGCTGGGTTTGTAGGAGGTGACGATGGCACATTTGCCGTTCAGTTCGGTCTGGGCGAACAGCTCGTAGAACTTGCAGGCCTGATAAATGCTGCCCGAGACCAGCATGGCATTGCCGCGTCCGTCCATGAGCCGGGGCTTGTTGTACATATCCATGAGGATATCTGCCACAATCTTTTCCAGGCGGGACTTGCTGGAGTAGATCTTTTGCAGGGTCCCCCACTTCTTTTTCAGTTGCAGGAGGGCGATGTCCGTCAACCCCTTGGTCTTGGAGGCAAACCACTGGTCAATGCGTTCCGGGCTGGTAAGGGCCTGGTCAATGTCTCGTGCCTCATAACGCAGGTCCAACACCACTTTGTCTTTGACGGCTTCGTCAAATTTATAGACGTGGATGTAGTCCCCGAAGACTTCAATGCTCTTTTTCTTGTCGGTTTTGAGGAGGGGTGTGCCAGTGAAGCCAATGAAAATGGCGTTGGGGAGAATGGCCTTCATGGCCTTGTTCAGTTCCCCGGACTGGGTACGGTGACACTCGTCCACAAAGACGATGAGATTACCCTTGGGGCTGAAGTCCGCAGGCAGGGCCTTTTTGAGTTCGGCAATGAAGCCTTCTACGTCCGTGGCGTCCCTGGAAACGAACTTGTGAATGAGGGAGCAAATAAGCCAGTTCTCGGCACTGTTCAACTGCTCAATCAGATCCGCCCCGCTTTTGCTGCGGTAGATGTTTTCGTCCACCCCCAGGAAAACCTTTTCAATCTGTTCATCCAGCTCGGTGCGGTCGGTGATGATGAGCACTCGGGCATCGAGCATGTTTTCCCGAATCCACTTGGCCAGCCAGACCATGGTGAGGCTTTTGCCGCTGCCCTGGGTGTGCCAAACAATACCGCCCATGTGTCGACGAATATGTTCCTGGGAGGCCTTCACCCCGAAATACTGATTGTGGCGGGGAGTCTTTTTGACCCCGGCATCAAAGACGATGAAGTCGTGAACGAGCTCCAGGAAGCGGGCCTTGCTGCAGAGCTGGGTCAGGTGCCGGTCCAGGAGGTTTTCTATGGGGCTGGGTTCTTTCCATCTGAGGTAATATTTTTCAGGGGTGCCGATGGTGCCGTAACGGACGCCTTCCGTGTCGTTACCGGCCAGAAGCAACTGCAGCGGGGCAAAGAAGCGTTCTATGAACTCCACCTTCTGGTTGTCCAGGTGCTGCCGAATGCCTTCCGTTATGGAGATCGTAGAGCGTTTGAGTTCAATGATGCCGAGGGCAATACCATTCACGTAAAGGACCAGATCCGGACGCTTATCGTGGGTGCCTTTGACGGTCACTTCTTCGGCCAGGGCAAAATGATTGTTTTCGGGGTGCTTCCAGTCGATGAGCCAGACCGTCTGGGTTTGCTCTCCGGTATCGGCTTTGACCTTGACGCCGTAACGGAGTAGGCCATAGACGGCCCGGTTGACGTTGTAGAGGGGCTGGGTGCTGTCTCCGGCTATGGTTTGCAGTTCGTGGAGGGCGCGGGAAATGAGGGCGGTGGTATAGCCTTGTTTTTGCAGGAAGTGGGTCAGGAGGGTTTCTTCAATGGGCCGGTTGTCGGGCCGGTCTTTCCAGTTGCCGAGGTATTGGTAGCCGAGGGTGTGCTGGAAGAGATGAATGATCCGGTCTTGGGTGTGTCGTTCTCGGACACCGATGGGGGCTGGCATGGGTTAGCGTCCTTTGGCTTTGTGATAGGCGACAGAGCCTTCCCGCTTGCCTACCGCCAGGACCAACACTTGGACTTCCGTTTCCATCACTTGGTAGATCAAGCGATAGCCTATGCTGCGGAGTTTGATCTTGTAGCGATCCGGGTGGCCCTGCAGTTGAGCGGAAGGGACGCGTGGGTGCACTAAGCGTTCTGCCAGTTTCTTTTTGAATGGGGCACGGACGCTATGGTCCAAGGCCTGCCATTCTTTGAGGGCAGAGGGATGGAAAGTGAGCTCATAAGGCATCCAGCGACACCTTGATCGGGGTTTGGCCATCCTTCAGACGGCTTTCCGCCAAAGCGTTCAGCTCCAAATCTTCCAAGTGTTCCAGGAGTGCAGCATAGGTAGCGGCTGGGACACAGTAAAAAGCCGGTTCGTTGCGGTTGAGGATGGCCACAGTAGCCCCTTCTCCTGCGGCCACGGTTCCCATAGGGTTCTTTTTGAGTTCGGAAACACTGGCAGCAACATCGGCAAGAATGACGTGGGTCATGGAAAGTCCCTCATAGTCTCTAGAAGACCGGTTAAGCGTACCATAACAAGTAACCTAAAGGCCACGCGGCCATCAGGCCATACACCATTTAAATCACCTGGACCTGTCCGACTCCCGCATGTTCCGGGCCGATGGCAATGCGGATATCCCGCCCGAGTCTGGCCAGACATTCCAGCATTTTGGCTTCGCTGATCCCCCGGAATTGCCCCCGCAGCATCATGGAAAGCTTGGACTGAGGGATGCCCAGCACTTGCGCCGACTGTGTCTGAGACCACCCTTTTTCCGTGAGAATACGGCTGATACGTGCCGCCAATTGTGCCTTGAGCAGCATGGACCCGGCATCAACGAAATCCAGGTCTGCGTATACATTGCCTGTACTCATTTCAATGACTTCATCGTTCATTGTGTCCTGCCTCTGGCGTCCTTTTCGGCTGCCTGTAAACGGGTGTGAATCAAATCCATGTCCGGTTTCGGTGTGGCCTTGCCTTGGGTGGACTTCTTCTGGAAGCAGTGGAGCACATAGACGACATGTTCAAAGCGAACCGTGTACACGGCGCGGTAAGTATTACCTTTGTGATCCTCCACAACTTCCAGGACACCGGCAGAGCCAAAACCCTTGAAGGGTTTGGCTTGATCGTGCTTTTCCCCGGTCTGGGCCAGGAACAGGGCGTAGCCAAAAATGTCCTGAACCTCTTCGGGTAGAGCCTTCAGGTCCTTTCTGGCGGAGCCTATCCAAGCGAGAGCTTTCATGGTCAGATTATATCCATATAGATATAGGCGGGCAAATGTGGCGTTCTATGCGGAAACTGCATGGGCAGCGGGAGGAATCAAGCGAATTCTGCCGGTCAGCAGTTCCTGCATCATGCCTTGTTTGAGGGCGCGGGTTTTTTTACGACGGGATTCGAGAGCGGTGATTTCGGCATCCATGTCGGAGAGGATGGTGGCGATGGCTTGTTGTTCAGGGAGGGGTGGTAGGTTAAAAAGCAATTTCTTTAAATCTACTAAAGAGATACCTTTTACTGTACTTCCACTTCCAAGAGATGAAAGCATCTCGGCGTTATTCTGAAACCAGAAATATAGGAATTCTCCTCTTAAAATGTGCGACGGAAATAACGCCTTTAAATCTTGATTTATCGCAACATCTATACCGTACATAACCGCCGCACCTACCGCCATTCGTGTAGACAGTATAACCACGCCGGAAGAGATAAGATTTGAAGCGCTATTTCTCAATCCTGATATTGTAATATATTCTTGGCTTTCTGTGCTGTTAAACGTAGAAAAGTCTTTGACTGTCACCCAGGGAACATTGCCGTTCCAATAGCTTTTATTGCTTCTGCTCGGTGTTCCACCGCCAACAAACCTTTCGATTATATCGCCCAACCGCTTCACCTCCCAAGCGCCGTTAAAGCCCGGCAGTCGGGTCTGGCCAGTGAGAAGTCGCTGCATGGTAGCCTGTTTGATGTCACGCTTTTTGGCGATGAGCTGGTCGAGTTTGGTGATCAGGGTGTCTACGTCTGACAGGGCGGTGGCTATGGCTTGTTGTTCGCGGAGAGGTGGGAGTGGAATTTTTTTTGGGTTTATTATCCCGGTATTCAAATTCATTTGTGAGCCAGTTTGCCCGGCCTTAGACCAGCTATTCTCTATATTTTTAAGTGTATAAAAAAGATATACGAGCGAAGATATTGGATCATTAAAAACAACAAATCCGTCGTGAATACATACATCAATACCTGTTATAATAGGATGCCCGACTGTAGCGCAAATGCTCATTATCAAACTGCCACGTTTTACAAACCGACTTTTTGAAACCCCTTTAAATGATAGTGCTTGCGCAGTTTCTTTAAGGGTTAGTCGTGATCTGGTTACGTCAGATATTCGCACCCAGCCAATGCTGGAGTTTTCATCAAACCAAATAGGGCTATCTATTGGGCGAGGGCTTGCCCCTCTCTGAATTCGTGCGATATCCCCAAGGCTTTTGATCTCCCAATCCTCCGGAATCACCCCCACCTCCGTCAGCTTATATCCCGGCTTCACTGCCATACGAACCCCATCTGCTGGAGATGCGCGTCCACTTTGGCGGAGAGTGCATCGACTTCTTCCAACAGCTTCGGCAAAGGGGTGGCGTAGCGTTCCGCCAGTTCCTTCACTCGTCCGGTTAAGGCCTGAGAAACCCGGTCCAGTTCCGCCTGCACGTCTTCCGCCAATCGGGTAAGCCACTTGTCTTCAACGACGAGGTGCTTCACGGCCTGGCTGTCCAGTTGTCCATACTGCTTGCTGACGGTAGCAGAAAGGATCTTCTGGGCTTCTTTTACCGCCTTGCCGGCCTTGGACGCCTTTTCCAGTGTGGACAGAACCTGTTCCAACAGCTTTTTCTCTTCTGCGGCTTCCTTATCCCGGCGAATGTCATTCAGTCGCGCCGACATGCTGACCTTGCTGAGTTTGCCTTTGTCGGTTTTGGCCTCACTGAGGAGTCCATCCTCTCCCCCATGCTCTTCTTCCAGTTCCTCCAGTTCCCGGCTACACACGTCACGCTCCGCTTCCAGCGCATCAATGGCTTCTTGGTCTTGGGGGAAATAGCGGTGGATAACCAGGTCTTCGGGAATGAGTTCCGGGCTGGCTTTCCAGCCGTCATCAATGAGCAGGTACACGTCGTCCTGCATGGTCTCTACCCAGTAGGTCATCAGATGCTGGTAGATGGCGTAGGGGTCCACCAGTGCCGATGGCTTGAAGGTGGCCAGCAGGCTTTCTCCCAGAGTCTCCATGAGGGCTTTGGGGTGAACCTCCGGAGTGATGGCTTTCAGGGTGGGGTTGACCATTCCCCGCCAGTCTTCAAAAAGGGCATGAATGGTCTGAGAAAACGCCTCAAACTCGGGGTGCTCAAAAATGGTGCTGCGGACTTGGGAAGGCTCTACCTTGACCTGGCTGTAGCCCTCCCGGAGGGGCGTGAAGAGACTGTCCTTGAGCCCGGGGAGAATGGCCCAGTAATCCCCCATAGCTTCCACGTCCCGATCAGGAATGCCGCCTTCCAGATGGGCGGCAATGTCCTGCAGGTCTTCGGGAGTGCTGCTGTCAATGTAGCGGGGCAGGTTGAGGTTGTAGTCGTTGGATGCTATTTCGGCATGGCTGACCATGCGGGCATAGCCGGGTATGTCCGACTGTCTGGCGAAGGCATCGACGATCTTGTGGATGTCCCGCTGCCGCAGGCGGTTTTTGTTGCCGTCCTTCTGAAAGCCCTTGGCGGCGTCGATGAGGAAAATGCCCTTGCGACCGGTGGCATGGGCCTTGTCGAGCACGATGATGCAGGCGGGAATGCCGGTGCCATAGAAAAGGTTGGCGGGCAGGCCGATGATGCCCTGAATTACGCCGCGCTGAATGAGGTTCTTGCGGATACCGCCCTCGGCACCGCCCCGGAACAGCACCCCGTGGGGCAGAATCACGGCCCCTTTGCCGCTGCTCTTCATGGACTTGAGGATGTGCAGCAGAAAGGCGTAATCGCCATTCTTGGCCGGGGGGATGCCGTCTTCAAAGCGGCCATAGAGGTCATGGGACGGATCAAAGCCATTACTCCACGCCTTGGTGGAGAAGGGCGGATTGGCGACCACGTAGTCAAAAGTCTTGAGGCCGCCGTCGGTATTGATCCAGTGCGGACTGGAGAGGGTATTGTCCTGCCAGATTTCAGCAGTTTCGTTGTTGTGCAGGATCATGTTCATTTCGGCCAGCGCCGCCGTGGCGTTGTCCATTTCCTGCCCGTAGATGGTGACCCCGGTCCTGGCTTCCGCAGCCGCCTTGAGCAATAGGGAACCGGAGCCGCAGGTCGGGTCGTAGATGGTCTGTGAGGCGTTCTTGGCCTGGGCAATGCCGATAACCTTGGCAATCACCTGAGAGACTTCGGCAGGGGTGTAGAACTGGCCCTTGCTCTTGCCAGACTCGGTGGCGAAGTGGCGCATGAGGTATTCGTAGGCATCCCCCAGCAGATCATCGCCATCGGCGCGGTTACTGGTGAAATCCAGTCCCTCAAAAATGCCGATGAGTTTGGTGAGGCGGTCCACCATCTCTTTGCCTCGGCCCAGTTTGTCGGCATCGTTGAAGTCGGCAACGTCAATGACACCCGTGAGGTCATTGGCTTCCGCAAGATTACGAATGATTTTATTGAGTTTGTCACCGATTTCTTTATCACCCTTGGCCAGAATCATGTCCCGGAAGGAGCCGCCGTAGGGGACTTCGATGAGGGAGTCGGGGCTGCGTTCGGCCTTGTCGGTGACGTATTTGACGAAGAGGAGGACCAGCACATAGTCCTTGTACTGGGAGGCGTCCATGCCCCCGCGCAGTTCGTCACAGCTTTTCCAGAGGGAGGCGTAGAGTTCGGATTTCTTGAGAGGCATAAGGTGGAGGCTTACCTGAGGTGACGGGCTTATGTGCGGCATTCTATAACAAATACACGAAAGACGATGCAGCGATGGTACTGCCACAGATACCGCTCAAGAACTTCTTCTTAACACGTTGAATGTATTATGTTTATAAAATGACGGTCTCCCAGGAACCAGCCTCACAGAAGCCACAACGGTCAAAATTGGACACTGTTACCTGGTCATTTTTAAACGCTGTTTGACACGCGGCGCAGCAGCGGTGGTTTCCCGCGCTGCCGTCATTCTGTCTGATCAATGCCTGCTATACTTCAAAAGCTCTCCCCGCGCATTGGAAGGAAAACACCTCATGGCAGCAGCGAGCAAAGCCCCCAGCCCCATTTGGCGCCATCCGGTCTGGTCCACCGCCAAAAAAGCCCTCGTCGGCATGGGCGCCGCTGCCGAAGCGCGCCAGGTGCTGACCTATCTCATCAGTACCCAGCAGGCCGACGGCCACTGGCTGCAAAACCAATGGCTGGGCGGCAAGCCATTCTGGCAGGGGGTGCAGCGGGATGAAACCGGCTTTCCCGTCCTCCTTGCCGCCGCCATCCAGGCGGAGCGGACCCTGGAGGGGATTGCCGTTGCCGATATGCTGCGCCGTGCCCTACATTGAGGCCATGACCAAGATGACCGGCCACGGAGGTCTCTTGCCCGAGCAGGTCTGGGACAGCGCCGCCATTCCCGAGCGCGACCTCTTCCCCGGCCGGCCCAGCGGCTCCGCCATGCCCCTGGTCTGGGCCCATGGCGAGTTCGTCAAGCTCTGCCACAGTTGGCGGCGCGGCTACCCCGTCGATCGCCCCCAGGCCACCTGGAGACGCTATCAGGGCAAGGCGCCGCAGATCGCCTATACGCTCTGGCGTTTTCGCTGGCGCTTCCGGCAAATGCCTACCGGCAATGAACTGCGCTTCCTGCTGTCGGCACCCTTTACGGTGCATTGGGGGGTCGATGGCTGGCAAGACCTCATCGATACCCCGTCGGAAGATTGGGATCTCGGCCATGTCGCCATTTTGCCCACGCAGAAAATGGCCCCCGGAACCACGCTCCAATTCACCTTCTACTGGCGGGATACCGGCCAGTGGCAGGGCGAGGACTTCAGCATCACCCTGCAAGGAGAAAACTCATGATTGCCATCGATCTCACCGGGCGTCGTGCCCTGGTTACCGGCGCCAGCGGTGGTTTGGGCCAGGCCATCGCCGAAATCCTGGCGGCCGCCGGCACCCAAGTCGCCGTTCATTACCGCAAGGGGCAGGCCGAGGCCGAGCAAGTCGTTGCCGCTATCCAGGGTAAAGGCGGCAAGGCGCAGGCCTTCCAGGCCGACATCTCCGATCCGGCTGCCGTCGAAAAGCTGCTGCAGGAGATCGACGGCGCCTTTGGCGGCCTTGATATCCTCGTCAACAATGCCGGCATGGATGGTCCCCGCGCCGTCGTCGGCGATGACGATCCGCAGATCTGGGAAAAAGTCCTCGCCGTCGATCTCATGGGTCCCTACTACTGCGCCCGCGCCGCCATTCCGCGCATGGAAAAATGTGCTTGCGGCGTCATCATCAACATTACCTCGGTACACGAGTTCATCCCCTGGGAAGGCTACAGCGCCTACACCAGCGCCAAGGCGGGGCTCTCCATGTTCACCAAGACCCTCGCCCAGGAAACTGCCGACAAGGGCATCCGCGTGGTCGCCATCGCCCCCGGCGCCATCAAGACCCCCATCAACGAGGCCGTCTGGGGCAACCCCGACACCCTCAAAGACCTCGACGACAAAATCGCCATGGAACGCCTTGGCACGCCGGAGGAGATCGGCAATGTCGTGGCCTTCCTCGCCAGCGACCTCGCCAGCTACATTACCGGCACCACCATCGCCGTCGATGGCGGCATGCTCATCTATCCGGATTTCCGCCATGGCGGCTGAGCCCGACGCCGACGTGATCATCATCGGCAGTGGCGCCGGTGGCGGCACCCTGGCCCGCGCCCTTGCCCCCTCGGGACTATCCATCCTCATCCTGGAACGCGGCGACTACCTCCCCCGCGAATGGGGCAACTGGGATCCACACACCGTCTTTGCCGAACACCGCTACCACACCCATGAACAGTGGCACGATGGCGGCGGCCAGATCTTCACCCCCGTTACCGGCTATCATGTGGGAGGCAACACCAAGTTATACGGGGCGGCCGTTTTGCGCCGGCGCGAAAAAGACTTCCTCCCCCGCCGCCATCGCGACGGCCTCACCCCCGCCTGGCCCATCGCCTACGCCGATCTCGCGCCCTACTATGACCAGGCCGAGGCATGGTACTTCACCCACGGCAAGGCCGGTGCCGATCCCCTGGAACCGCCCCGCGG
>NZ_JABBDR010000206.1 GCF_018854495.1 Acidithiobacillus ferruginosus | reverse complement strand
CTGGGGCGGCCTGGTAGTCGTTTCGGGGGAGACGGAATAGCACAGACCGGGGGGGGGTGCCGAGGCATATTGACAAACGGCGTGGGTTCTTTTTGTTTAATAGTTTCAAAGTATATGAACTAACGAATGGTCGAGGTGACCCAAACGGAATGACCCACTTTCGAGGCGGCAGCATGTGTCATTTCAGCCGCCCAATGGTTCAGGGGCTGTCAACGGCACGCCTTTTTTAGAACCGCCCGCACCGCCAGCCAATCCGGCATTACCTGATCCAGAATGCCCTTGAAGCGGTCATTGTGCAGGCGCTCCAGCAAGTGCGCCATTTCGTGGACCACCACATATTCGAGGCATTTCTCGTCGTAGTGCACCAGCTCCAGATTCAGCCAGATTCGGCGTGCCCGGATATTGCAGGTGCCCCAACGGGTTCGCATGCGTTTGACACCCCACTCAGCGACTCTGACACCCATGATGGGCTCGTAATGGGCAATGAGCGCCGGGATGCGCTCTTTCAGCGTCTGCCGATGCCAGTCTTCGATAACCCGTGCCTTGTGGTCGCGGCTGGCCCCTTCCCGCACATGGAGATCCAGGTAATGGGCCTGCTGGCAGGCGATATGGGCAGCCTGCGTCGTAGGATGTACCCGCAACCGGTAACGTTTGCCCAGGTAATAATGGCTTTCTCCGGATACATACTCCCGTGGCGAGAGCCGGTCCTGCCGGGCGAAGTTCTGCTGATGTTTTTTAATCCACTGCAGGCGAACCAGTACGGCGGCACGGATGGCTTCTTCACTGAGATGCCAGGGCGCCGCTACCCGGACCCTGCCCTCCGGCGGATACACCCTCAGATGCAGATTTTTGATCCGTTTCCGGACCACCTGCACGGTCAGGTCGCTGACTTCCAGCATGTAGGTCTCAGTAATCACACTGTTCCTTGACCAAGGCGATGTCGGTGAGGCCACGGGTTTTAGCCACGAGCCACTGATCGATGTGTTCCGGCGAGGTATTGAATACGCCTACGGCCCTTGAATGTGTAACAAAAGCGGTCGGGAACCGTTTTTGTAGAGTAGGCCATCATCCGCCGGGTCATACCTACGCCTGGCAGGGCGGTGGCTATGGCGCCTGTTCCAGTCCGGGTCCCTTCCGGAGATTGCCCGGTCCAATCGGGGTGATGGAATCACCCTTCAAGAGATAGGCGCCTCCGAAGCCCGCAATATAACGCCCGGATAAAGGATCGAGGCCGAACAGGCGAAAGTCCGGTAATTGGAATAACAGTTCCATGATGCCGCCGAACTTGGCCTTGAACTGCTCGTAGAGCATATGACAAATTTCGGTTTCCCTGAAGATTTCATGGACGTCACAGGTATAGCTCACGCGCTTTCTGGCAAGCACCTGAGGGGCACCCTGTTCATCCGTGATGATCATTATCCCGATGGGTTTTTTGGCCGCCAGATAGGCCGTATGGGGGGAAAGTCCACTCACGGCAGTATAAAACTGATGGGTTGCCGCATCATGAATAAATGGTGCCATAGATGCCTCTGGGACACCTGCTGAATCGAGTGTAGCCAGAGTCATGGTTTGTGCATTGGCTATCAGATAGTTTATTTCAGCGGCTACGATCTCTATTTTTTCCATCATATGCTCACCTCACTCAGCGGATTTTTCAGTTAAGCCAATACACGGCGAAATGGTTTGTTACTGCCGCATCTTCACGGTTGGAGTGGTTCTGTTCGAAACCGATCTGTGTCTCGCCCATGGGCGAGCGAATCCTACGCGTCAGGAGTTCCTGCATCATACCTTGTCTGAGGGCATGGGTTTTGTCGCGACGGGATTCGGGGGCGGTGATTTCAGCGTCCATACCGGAGAGGACGGTGACGATGGCGGCGGCCTTGAGCAGCAGCGAGCCGAAGCGGCAGGTGGGGTCATGGATGGTTTGGGAGGCGTCCATGTCTCCGCGCAGTTCATCACAGCTTTTCCAGAGGGAGGCGTGGCGTTCGGATTTCTTGAGGGACATGGGGTGGAGGTTTACCTAAGGTGATGGTTTATGTACGGCATTCTATAACAAAAACACAAAAGACGATGCGCCCCCAGAGCTCGCGCCCCCCTATGCCACGAGTGGTCCGGTGGGCGTATATTCGTTCCGACTTGCTGGGAAGCATCTACCATGCCACACTTTACACCAAGGGGCAGCGGACCGATTGGGCACCTTAACGAACACGCCAACAGCAGCGAAACGATATACTTTGGAGGTGGTTTCCATGGAGTATGGTCTGCCCCAGATGGCTTGGAACCGGAGGGTTCTGGAAATATGCTGCTGACGTCGGCGCTATGGGCCCTGGCGGGTGCAGGAGCCTTGGGAAATGCCGTGTTGGGGTCTCTGGTCATGTGTCCACGCTGCAAAATCATCAGCACCAACCTGGTACGCCTGCCAAAAACGGCCATAAGTCGCGGTGAGATAGCATTAACTTTTGACGACGGGCCGGATGCCTACGTAACCCCCCTGGTGCTGGATCAACTGGATCTCTATGGCGCGAAAGCCAGCTTCTTTTGTATTGGCGAGAAAGTGACCGCACAGCCAGATTTGGTTGCGGAAATCGTGCGTCGCGGACATAGCATAGAAAATCACAGCTATAATCACCGAAATCTATTTGCATTTAGCGGGATAAGGAAACTAAAAATGGAAGTCGTTGCCACGCAACAGGCCATCCATTCCGCGAATAACGGCATCAGCTCCAGGTTTTTTCGTGCCCCATTTGGCTTTCGCAGTCCATGGTTGGGTGGTGTCTTGCGCCAGGCCCATATGCAGCATGTGGCCTGGACCCGGCGCGGCTATGACGCTGTTTGTCGTAATCCCGATGTAGTGCTCCGTCGCCTCGTCCACAATCTGTCTGCCGGGGACATTTTGCTGATGCACGACGGAGGATCGGCACGTACACGTAATGGCCAGCCGGTTGTACTAGAGGTGCTACCCCGGCTATTGGAACAGTGCGCGAGCCACGGACTGCGCAGTGTGTCTTTGCCAATGGCGCTCACTAATGCGCAATTATAAAAATCCTCTCCTTGCTTGCGGATAGGGTTGTCGATGCACACGCCATTGGCGCAAATGTTTTCGTGAAAAAATTAAAATGGAGCAGATCATAATGGGAAAAGATGAAATATCCACTTTGGCTCCGGCAACACAAATCTGTGACGTCCTGGTGATCGGCGGAGGGCCGGCGGGCTCGACGATCAGTGCGCTACTGGCAGGGCGGGGCTACCAGGTGACCGTTCTGGAAAAGGCGCACCATCCCCGCTTCCATATCGGCGAGTCGCTACTTCCGGCCAATTTACCCTTATTGCAGGAATTGGGTGTTGCAGAGGAAATCCGGCGCATCGGTATGGAAAAATGGGGGGCGGAGTTCAATTCGCCTTACCATGCCGAGAAGATGCAGACCTTTTCTTTTGCCGACGCATGGGACAAATCCATGCCGATGGCCTATCAGGTGCGGCGCTCAGAATTCGACGAGATCCTCATTCGCAACGCCGGGGCAAAGGGCGCCAGGGTGGTGGAAGGCTGCCGTGCCAACGCCGTGGAGTTCTTGCCGGATAACGCTGGGGCGATCGTCCTTGCGCGGCACGAAGATGGCCGCCAGGAAACCTGGCAGGCGCGTTTCCTGGTGGATGCATCCGGCCGCGATACGTTCCTGGGCAATCGTTTCCAATATAAGCGCCGCAACCCCAAGCATAATGGCTCTGCCCTCTATGCGCATTTTCGCGGTGCCCGGCGCCTTGACGGCAAGGAAGAAGGGAATATTTCGTTATTCTGGTTTGAGCACGGGTGGTTCTGGTTTATTCCCCTCGCGGACGGGACGACCAGCGTAGGGGCTGTGGTGTGGCCGCACTACCTCAAATCCAGAAGCAAACCCGTAAACGAGTTTTTTCAGGAAACCATCGAAATGTGCCCTGCCCTCGCAGCACGGCTGGTGAATGCCCAGCGCACTACCGATGTCGAGGCCACCGGCAACTACTCCTACGCTTGCGATCAAACCCATGGACCCAACTATCTGCTGTTGGGCGACGCATTCGCTTTCATCGACCCGGTTTTTTCTTCGGGGGTCATGCTGGCCATGCAAAGCGCATTCATCGGCGCCGAGACCATCGACACGTGCCTGCGTGAGCCGCAGCGTGCCGCCGGGGCGCTCAGGGATTTCGATCGCCGGGTGCGCCACGGCGGCAAGGTCTTTTCCTGGTATATTTATCACATCAGCCAACCCGCCATGCGCGATATGTTTATGCGCTCGAGTAACGTGCTGAGGGCCAGAGAGGCGGTACTCTCGGTCCTTGCCGGAGATATTTTCAGGAAGACGCCGATTTGGCCCTCTCTTGCCGTCTTTAAGGGTATTTATTACTTGTCTTCCCTGCGTCATGCACGTCGTTCATGGGCAGCCTGGAAGCGTCGTAAAGAAGATATACGAGTATAGCGATGACGCCAAGAGCGAACGCCTTGCTTACGGATGCGGGAGACCTTTATTACTCTTATGCCCGTCCTGCCGATGACGCGTCGCCGTCACTATCCGGGCAGAATGGTTTGCTGGGAATCATTACATTCCAAACCGGTTTTGTTGGAGAAGGGGATGGTGCCAAGCCGGAGGGAATATTACAAATACCGTTATCCGGCCAGGGAGATGATCTATGGGAAATATGGAAGACCACGCAACCGGTGCATGCCGGGACGTTTGGTGATATTTCCTACCGTTGCAGCCGCGATTTTTTGTTTGGCAGCATCGCCCTGGACGTGACCGACCCTCCAGCCGGCAATCATGGTCTGATTCCCCCCCCTTTACAAAACGCCGCCAACCTCGCGTATCAGCAGATATTCTGCCTGCTGGATCGCCACGGGTACCCGGGCCTGCTGCGTATTTGGAATTTTGTGCCGGATATCAACGGGGTTAGCCATGGTCTTGAACACTATCGTCAATTCAATATCGGTCGCCAGGACGCGTTCCTTGCCCACAGTCGCCTTCCGTCGAGGCAAAACATCCCCGCAGCCAGCGCATTGGGCTCCGTCGATGGACCGCTGGTCGTATACTTTCTTGCGGCACGGCGTAACTCGGTGGCCGTTGAAAATCCCAGACAGATCAGCGCCTACCATTACCCGCAAGAATATGGGCCAAGCAGCCCGACCTTCTCTCGTGCCGGCTGGGTTGATCTAGGGCAACAAAAAATTCTCTTCATTTCCGGAACGGCCAGCATCATAGGACATCAAACCCGGCATGGCGGGAATGTCGCAGCGCAAACACGCGAAAGCATGGCGAATATTGCCGCCGTCGTCGCAGAGACAAATCGCGTCGCGGCTGGATCCCCATATGACCTCAACGACCTTTCCTACAAGGTTTATTTGCGGCAGTTCACGGACCTTCCGATCGTTCGGGCCGAACTGGATCGTCTTGTTACGCCAAAGGCTCCGGTATTTTATCTTCAGGCTGATATCTGCCGAGCAGATCTTCTGGTAGAAATTGAGGCAACCGCGGGCGTACTCCATGGCGGTATGGCATGAACCGAGCCCAGGGATCGGGCATTCCAGGTATATTGCGTATGCTGCGGGAATATCTCGCCTTCTATTGCGGACTGGGACTGTTGGCGAGCGTCAGCCTCCTGTGGTCCGTGCTGGCCCTGCCATTGAGCCTCGTACTGCCCAGGAAATGGAAAAAACGGACGGGACGACTGGTTATTACCATGGGCTTCAGAACGTACCTGCGGGCCTTATCCATTATGGGGGCCTGCCGTTTTGACCTGAAGGCGCTGGATACTCTCCAGGGCGAATCGCCCATGATCATCGCGCCCAATCACCCTTCGCTGCTGGATGCGCTGATGGTGATTTCCCGCTTGCCCAATCTGGCGTGCATCATGAAGTCAGAGTTGGTGGATAACGTATTTTTTGGCGCGGGCGCCCGTTTGGCTGGTTATATCCGCAATGATTCGTTACGCGGCATGATCTACCTTGCCGTGGAAGATCTGCGCAGCGGCAGTCATTTGCTGCTCTTCCCGGAAGGCACCCGGAGCAACCGTCTCCCCATCGGGACCGTACGCGGTAGCATTGCCCTGATTGCCAAGGAGGCTGGGGTGCCTATCCAAACTGTTTTTATCGAAACCGACTCGGCATTCCTGACCAAGGGCTGGCCTTTTTTCCGCAAGCCATCCATGCCCGTTCACTATCGAATACATCTCGGCCAACGTTTTGATCCGCCGACCGACGTGCGCGGCTTCACCGCAGAGTTGGAACGGTACTTCCAGTCGGCGCTGGCAGAAGCCCGGTTGCCGCCGCTCTCTTCGACGGGTGCTCACGCGCCATGAGCGAGGCGTCGACTACTCGCCTGGTGCTGATCCCTAGCTACAATCCTGGTCCTAAGGTATATGAAACCGTAGCGTTGGCACGGCAGCAGTGGAACCCCGTATGGATAGTGGTGGATGGCAGCACCGACGGAACGGCTGCGGGGCTGGAGGCGCTGGCCGCCAAAGATAGCGGGTTACAGGTTTTTCAACATACCAGTAATCAGGGTAAGGGCGCGGCCGTGCTTTTCGGTCTGGATCAGGCCGCCTCGCAGGGTTACACCCATGTGCTGACGATGGATTCCGATGGACAGCATCCCATGGAGGCCATTCCCGCGTTTATGGCGGCATCCCTGCAAAATCCGGATGCCATGATCCTCGGGGTCCCGGTCTTCGATGCCAGCGCTCCAACCGTGCGAGTAAAAGGCCGCAGGATATCCAACTGGTGGGCCAACCTGGAGACGCTGGGGGGAGGCATTGGTGATTCCCTGTTTGGTTTTCGCGTCTATCCCATCGCGCCGTTGCGGCAACTGATGCACTCACAACGCTGGATGCGGCGCTTCGATTTCGATCCGGAGGCGGCGGTGCGTATGGCCTGGCGTGGTGTCAGAATTATCAACATGCCAGCAACGGTCCGCTATTTCCGCGCCGATGAGGGTGGAGTATCCCATTTCCGCTATCTGCGGGACAACGTGCTGCTTACCTGGATGCACACTCGCCTATTCTTCGGTTTTCTGGTTCGTTTGCCCGTATTGTTGTTGCGTTACTGGTCAGGGCGGTAATCTGGGGTCAAACGGTTTGCGACCGCTCCGGCGTGGGAACGGGGGAGGGCAGTGGTACCCCGGCCCGGGGTAACCAGGCACGGAGAAAAGGCGTCGTGATGATGGTGCTGAAGATGGCCATGATCACCAGCATGGTGAAAACCTGCTGAGATATGGCACCCAGATCATATCCTACATTGATGACGATCAATTCCATTAATGCGCGGGTATTCATCATGATGCCCATAACCTTGGCCTGGTGGTGGTTCAAGCCGGCGACCCGTGCCGCCCCATATGCACCACCGAACTTGCCCACCGTCGCAAGAAGTAAGATCAATCCGCACCAACCCCAGAGTGACGCGCTATCCAATCCGCCAATATTGGTACGCAGGCCCGTGTAAGTGAAGAAAATCGGGAGAAAGAAGACCAGCACAAAGGGGGAGACCCGCTCATTCCACGCCTCCACGAATTCATCCGCGTCATGGAGGATGACGCCCATGATGAAGCCGCCAAAGATCGTAAAAATGCCCAACGAAGAAGTGATCAATCCGGAAACGAATATGCTGATCAGGATGATGCCCAACAAATGCGGAGTCAGTTTGCTTCCCGTGCTGAAGCGCCGGATCAACCATTTCATCAGCGGCCGAATGCCAGATATCCAGATGATGACGAAAGCGAATACTAAAAAAACCTTGATGGCGAAGGTGATCGCTTCAAAATGGGACAGCGCCAGCGTCGTCACCAGCGCGAGCAACAACCAGCCGACGACGTCATTGATTGCCGCCGCACTGATGGCGATGACTCCAAGTCGGGATCTGGTCATGCCGAATTCCATCATGATGCGGCCAAGGATGGGTACGGCGGTGATAGAAAACGCGGTGGCGATAAACAGTGCCGATGTCCACGGTTCGGCTTGGGGAGAGAGTATGGGCGCACTGACCAGGGCGAACCCCAGACCAAGGACGAATGGTACCAGCATACTTGCTGTTGCCACCCATAACACCGCATTCCGGTTTGCTTTTTCTTTCAGGTGGGAAAAATCGAATTCCAGACCGATCTGAAACATCAACAGGATAAGACCCAGTTGGGAAAGGGCATCCAGGGGACCGGCAGGAATCGAATGAAAAATGTAGTGGAAGGCATCGGGCATCAGCAGGCCGAACAGCGACGGACCCAGCACGATTCCGGCGATGATTTCGCCAACCACCGCCGCCTGGCTGATCCTGGTGGCGATTTCTCCACCCATGCGCGCAGCGAGTATGATGACGCTGAGTTGCATCAATGTGAAAAAGATCAGCAGCTCGGATTTCTGCGCGGGCAGATCAAAAACATGACTAAGCGTGCTCATGGAAAGCTCCGGGGTTCATGCCATGGCGCCATTGATGGAAATGATCTGTCCACTGATGTAGGCGGCTTGTTCCGAGGCAAGAAACCCAACCAGATCGGCCACTTCCTCGGGCCGCCCGGCCCGCTTCATCGGCACGATTTGCGCGATGGTGTCGGTAGCGAAGGCATCCGCGCTCATATCCGTGGCGATGATGCCAGGCGCTACGGCGTTGACGGTAATCCCGCGGCTGGCGACTTCCAGCGCCAGGGACCTGGTGGCCGCATGCAGCGCACCTTTGGCCGCCGAATAGTTGACCTGGCCGCGATTACCCGTTAGTGCGGCCACCGAGGTGATATTGATGATGCGCCCCCAGCGCGTGCGGATCATGGGCATGAGTACGGCCTGCGTTACATGGAAGAAGCCATTCAGTGATACGTCTATCACGCCCTGCCACTGCCGCGCGCTGAGGGCCGGGAAGACCGCATCGTCATGAATGCCGGCATTGTTGACCAGAACCTGGATGGGCCCGGCTTCGAACTCATCCTGCAATGCCGCAGTGGTAGCCTGTGCGTCGGTGACGTCGAAAGCCAATACGGCCGCATCGCCACCCGCGGCGACGATAGAGTCTGCGAGAGCCTGGGCCTTCTCTGGGTTGCGATGGGTATGGATAATGACCTGGAGGCCATCTGCGGCGAGTTTTTTGCAGATGGCGGCACCAATGCCGCCGCTACCGCCAGTGACCAGGGCGCGCTTAGGCATGCGGTTCCTCCCGGAAGCCCGCGAGTGGGGCAGCAGGGGAATGTCCTGCTGCAGACGGGTTGGCGTTCAGTAGAAGTGCCGCACGGCCGTCCAGCAGCACGCGGCCCTGGCCCAGAATGGCGAAGCGGTATAATAGATTGTCCTTGTTGGCCAGCTTTTCGGCCGTAATCGTGAGGTCGCCGTCGATATCGTCAAGGCGCGATACGCGCAGGACAACGTTGCGCACACTGATGAGATAACCTAATTGGGCTGCGTGCCCTTCTCCGGTTGTGGGGCACAATAAGGCGCCATGTACGGCCATGGCCTGTGCCGCATACTCAATACCGCAGGCGGCACCGAGCCGCCCGTGGGCGCGTAGCGGCAACGTTTCCCACCGGTGGCTGGTGGCCGTGCAGGTAATGATGTTTTCGTCCCATCGCTCCACAGCATCGAGCAAATGCATGCCCCCCTGGTGCGGTATTTGTTCGGCAATCCACTGGCGGTCTAGCTGCATGGCGCTACATCCACTGCCAAACGCGGAGGATTCACGTAATCCAGGACAACGCGCCCCGCTTCTCCTCTCGCTATGAGCTGAAGCAGAGGGAGGCAGCGTGCGGCAGGAATGGATTGGCGCAGGGTTTCGAGGGCATGGTCATCCATGGGTTGCACTTCGGCATCCGTAAATAACGTATCGCCGCAAAAACTGAGTTGCGCGATCGTCTTTCCGGGATGTGGCATGGTTGTCAGCAGCAGCGCCACGGCAAAAGTATCGGGAACCGGACGGGCATCGTGCAGAGGCTGCGGGTAATCACTATCACAGGCGATCAATAACACAGGGCGCTGCTCGCTCCCCAACAGCATCACCGCTTCCAATAGGCCGGCGGCGAAGCTCCCATCATGGGCGCTGACCACGGAGGAGGGCGTCATGGCACCCGCCGCAATGCCCCAATAACCGGAAATGGCATTGTGTACGGAATTATGAAACTGGGTGGGGGAAATCATGGTGTCTCCCGACGCCAGCGCCGAACAGATGGCATGGCAGATGCGACCATCGCCCCCCGACGAAGCAAACACCGATGCCGGCTCTGCCGGCCGTACGCCGGCCATGGCGCAGGCCTTATGGCCCACCTCCAGGGCCGCCATGACTCCCGGACTGGCACGGCGCCGCTCTGCCGGTGGCAACGACGCAGGCGGCGATAATACGGTTTTCTGCTGTTGGTAGGGCGTTTGTCCGGCAAGTATGGCTAAACCCTGCGGCCAGTCGGGGACGCCAGGGCCGAGCAGCCCTATACCTTCAAGGTATGCACTGATCAATGTCATGATGTCGTTTCGCTAGGCAGAGCGGCCGAAGACCAGACTGCAGTTGCTGCCACCAAAGCCGAAGGAATTGCTTAATATATGGGAAACCCTTTGCCGTTGGTTGGACATAAGATATTGAATGCCAGTCGTGGTATCTCTCAGGCCGGCTTCCGGACCTGCCGGCATCAGGTCATGTTGGATGGCGATGGCACAGATGACGGCCTCCAGCGCTCCGGCAGCACCTAAGGTGTGGCCGGTAGCACCTTTGGTAGAGCTGCACGGTGTTGTGGCACCGAAGACTCCGGCTACTGCTTTGGCCTCGGACGAATCATTGTTGAGAGTGGCGGTGCCGTGCAGATTGATATAGTCAATACTTGCAGGGCTCAACCCGGCCGAAGACAGCGCCTGCTCCATGGCCATACGTGCTCCCAGGCCCTTGGGGTGGGGCGATGACATATGATAGGCGTCGCTGGATTCACCCACACCCAACAAAAGCACCGCATCGCCGTCGGGACTGTCCGGCATGCGTTCTAGCAGCAGATAGGCGGCGGCCTCGCCGAGGGAAATACCTTTACGATCGTCGCTGAATGGTCGACAGGGGCCGTCGGCCAGCAGCCCCAGCGAATGAAAACCGTAGAGGGTAGTCGCACATAATGAGTCCACGCCGCCGACCACGGCGGCATCAATCAGTCCAGCGTCCAGCATACGTTTTGCCGAGGCGAGGACCTTGGCGCTGGAGGAGCAGGCGGAAGACACCGACATGGCCGGACCTTCGAGGCGCAATTTGCGCCGGATGAAGTCGCTTAGCGAGTATGGGCTGTGGGTGGCGGCATAGACAAAATCCGCTGGCAGGCATCCGCTAACGGGGTCGCGGCGCCGAAATGCCCATTCGGTCTGTAGAATGCCCGCAGTGCTGGTCCCCAGAAAAACGCCGATCCGCCTCCGGCCCCATCTGCTGGCGGCGGTATCCACTGCCTCGGCAAATCCGTCCTGGCGCAGGGCCAACTGCGCCAACCTATTGTTACGACAGTTGAAATCTCGCAGCTCCGGTTCCATTTCCTCATCGTCGACCGCATCCACTTCGCCGACCCAGGTGCTAATGTCGATATCCTGGAAGGCGCACTGCTTCAGCCCGCTTTGGCGATCAAGCAGTGCAGCAAGGGTTTGGTCCAGACCGCGTCCGATACAGCTTGTCGCGGTGAATCGTGATACGAGCACCGGTGGCATGTGTCTTATAAATCATAATAATAGATGATATGGACATTGTGATTGGGCGACCGATGAATGTCAAACCGAGCGCGGTGGCTGCCTGTAGGGACGGTGGGGTGCGTAGGTTTCCTTGCGGTGCGCCACTCCCTCAAGGGCACGGGCGAAGTTGCACCCTTGCTGCGACGGCCCGATACGAGCGCATGCCGGTGGCCCCGTAGGGGGGCACGGCAGCGCGAGTGGGTGGGGCCACCTCGCTTTGGGGCGGTATCCACCGATTGTGAACCAGGTAGCAATCTGGGGTAGAATGATAAAAATGGAACCGGGCGGGTACCTCTGTCCTCCTGCCGGAGGCGCTGGATCGTATCGCCCAGGGCGTATCGTCACCTGGTGCGCGGTTAAACATAAAGCAATGGAGACTATCAAATATGTACAGCCTTACGCCCCAGGAACTGGAGTTAAGTGCTTTAATAATAGCGGCACTGAATCTCCCCGTGGGTCCGCAGGACATTGATCCTGAAGCGCCATTATATGGTGGAACATTGGGACTTGATTCCATTGATATTCTGGAGATATCCATGGTCATAGGAAAAAAATACGGATTAATGATATCAAGCGACAACGACAACAAGGTAGAAATATTTAGTTGTTTGCGCAACCTCTGCACTTATGTGCAGGCGCATAGGTCCAACTAGAAAATCCTTTCTGCGCACGCCGTAAGCGGGAGCATCTGGCGGTTGGTCCGGGGCGCTTTGGGAAGCTAGGGATCAAACGGTCGTGTGTGGGGAAAAACTGGCAGAGAATAACAACGCCAGAACAACGCCCGGCGCGACGGCGGCACCGATGGCCTGCAGTACTGGAACCCCGGAAAAAGCGAGTGGCCCAAATCCCATGATGGTGGTGATGTTGGCGATGACCAGAGAGGCAAGCGTACGCGGCGCGATCTCCCCGTGGACCTGCCTGTCGCCCTGGTCAAAAAAGAGTGCGTAGTTTGATCCGACGGCGACAATCAGCATCAGTCCGATCAGATTCATAATATTTAGTTCATAACCGAGCAAGACAAGTCCGGCGGATACGGTCAGGACGGCCGCAATCAACGGTAGCAGTATCCTGATGACGCGCACCGGGGAGCGCAATACGAACAATAACAGCAAGGCAATGAAAGCGACACCGGATAACGACAGCTTAATCCCATTTATCAGATAACTTTTATACAATTGATTCGATGTGCCGGACAAGTCGATGAGCATGGCACCCGGGATATGGTGCCGGGCAAGGCTGGCACGCACGCGCTGCGCGTCCACTATGCCTGAAGCCGGTGCTTTGAGCGGTAGAATGGCGTCCCATCCGTTGCCGTGGCGGATAAGCATGCTGTTTACCACCATCCCGATACTGGTGCCGCGCAGGTCGGCAAGGGTTAGGGGCGTGAGCGTGCGCTGCGCCTCCGATTCCTTGATGAACGGCGTGAACAGCGAAGCTTTTACCGGTAGACCAAGCAGGGCTTCACGCAAACGCATTTCCAGCACGTCTTTTGGCGGGATCGCCGCTTGCCGCTCCTGTTGCAAGGTGACGCTCGGCAGGTACCGGGCGGGACTCTCATAGCCGGCAATGACGTGATCTTCTACCAACCCCTGTAGCGCATTGCCGGTCTTTTCGGCCACCGCCAACGTAGCGTTGACGGTGGGTGCAGAAACGACGACCAGATAACCGCTCTCGGATACACCCAGGTCGGTGCGCATTTGCGTATAGAGTCGTTGCGCTGCTGCCGGAACGGGGCTCAGCGCAGACAGGTCGTAGTTCCAAATCTTGTCGCGATGGCTGACGAGGACGGCGCTCGCCGCTATCAGTAGCAACACGACGCCAGGCCGCAAGGTGGAAAGGGTTCGTGTCAAGCGAAGCAGATGTTCGCCAATACTGCTTAAATCCCGTGATTTAAAATTGCCGGGTAGCAGAGTTGGTAATACCAGCCTGGTAACAATTGCCGCAGTGAGAAGCCCGGCAATTGCATAAAGGCCGAGTTGTGCCAGCCCCGGCAAATTCGAAAACAGCAGACTGGCAAATCCGATGATCGAGGTGAGTACCCCTAATCTGATGGTCGGCCAGTAGTTGCGTATCCACTCTTCACTTCCTGTTGCAGATTGTCCGGACTGCACAAAAAAATAAATGGAATAATCTACCGCTTCGCCAATTAACGCCGTTCCAAACCCCAGAGTGATATCGTAGACAACAGAGAAGCCAAGCGCTACTGCGGAAATTCCGACGATTACCCCGGAAAATACTGGTATGAGACCCAGAATAAGCACGATACCGGAGCGGTATACGAGCAATAGCAGTATAATTATAAGGGTTATACTGATGGTGGACATCCACTCGGCTGCATGGACGATGGCGTCGCGGGAGGCCACCGAAATCACCCCGACGCCGGTCATCATCAAGGTAGTGTTCGCGGCTACGGACCCCGCTTCCGACTTCGCAACGGCGAATGCCGTCTGTATGTCGTTGATCGCTGCCTGCTGGGCATTTATAGCGGAACCGGAAGCTCGGGTTTGCGCCAATATCAAGGCACTTTTGCCGGAACGCGAGGACCACACTCCGTCGCGGGTCACCGGTCTCGCCCCGCTTCCCATGGACTGGATCATCTGCACAGTCGCCCCGGTAGGATCACTAGGGAGCAGCGACTGAACCATCTCTCCACCAGGAGTGGCCAACATATCGATGGAATCGGCAATGGCGTTGTGCAGTCCGGCAACTGTAAAAAGTGTCGGGTTGACGGTGGGGCTCAACAAATAACGATGAGAAAAAATATAATGAAATATTCTGGTATCACCATTGCTGCTGCCATTGTTGATGGACAAAAATGCGGTGTTACCCTGAAGCTTCCGGACCAGCTCATTGGAGAGCTTGGCGCGTATGGCAGCATCACCGCCATCAATGCTGATCATGATTTGGCGTGATAGAATGCCCTGACGTAATTGTTCGTTCAGAATCGCCTGCTGCGTGGTGGGTGACCGCGGCAGGAATTC
Source organism: Acidithiobacillus ferruginosus (assembly GCF_018854495.1). Taxonomy (GTDB): domain Bacteria; phylum Pseudomonadota; class Gammaproteobacteria; order Acidithiobacillales; family Acidithiobacillaceae; genus Acidithiobacillus; species Acidithiobacillus ferruginosus. The sequence continues at coordinate 22,213 of NZ_JABBDR010000206.1, read as the reverse complement.
CGAAAGATTTGCTGTGAATTTGGTGGTGCTGATCAATAAGCCACCGACAAGCAAAATAGCCAGCCATGTTGCAATGATGAAAACGCGGTTTTTCCTCACGGCGTAGGTGATTTGGTGATGGTGATCAGGGAACGATCGCGATTCGTTTTCAATGTTTCGATGCTGGTTACCGTATTGTTGCTACCGTTGACCTGAATATATTGAACCAGATCCGCCAACTTTTTTTGTCTGGGCAGCATCGTCAGGGTCCAGTTGCCCTCGCTGCCGCTCAAGGAAAGACGAAAGAATTGCTCCAGCATCTGCTGGTTCCCGGTCAATGTGCCACGTATGCTATCGATAAATGCCAGTAATTCCGGATGATCCTGCAGGTGGATATCCTGGTGGTCGATGGTGAGCACGTCACCTTGTATGAGCATAACCTCATTTTTTGGCTTGAGGGTGTGCATCTCCAAGCTGTCCGGGGCTATGAAACGCAGTCTACCGGATGATTCTATGGGTTTTTCCAGCATGGTCAGGAATTTTTTCTCGACGAATGTGGCGCGACCGGGTTTGGTATGTGCCAAGGACTGCATCAGATGATCGATATTCCATTCCGATGCCTGAGCTGCAGCCGTCAGCATCGTACTTAGGCCCAGGAGCATCAGCAGGATCGCCGCCCCGGAATGGAAGGAGGTCCGGCCAGAAGCTGCGGCGAGTGGGGGTGTACTGCGTGCCACCACCTGGTCCTTGAGAAAGCTCTTTTCCAGGTGCGCCACGAGTATTCCTAGCCGGGTATCCAGCAGTTGCCGGAGCACTTTAGATATGGCCATCAGACTACTCCCTAACCTTATTGCCAGAAGTCAAAAAAATTAAACCAGTTATAAGGTGCCATATGACAGTACTTATCCAACAGGCTGACGTACTTTTCCATCGCCCGATGCACGACTGCTTCCCGCTCGTCTCGTTCGACCTCAGTGAAATCAGCCAATTGTTCAAGAAAAATTTCATATTTCCCCGGCCCGGTATGCAGCCCGACCATAAAGAAAATCGGTCTGCGCAAGATCACCGCCATCCGGAAGGGCCCGCTGGGCCAAAGGGCGGGCTTGCCCAGAAAGGTGATGGACTGCACCTTCTCCTTACCAAAAGAGCGATCACCCAACAGACCAACCAATGCGCCGTTTTCCAGTTCTTCTTGAACGCGGATCATCGAATCCATACGGCCAGGGGGTATGATATTTTGTTCGGCCATCGGATTGATGGCTGAAAGCATCGCATTTAAACGCTGGGCGTTTTGCTCATACATCACCATGACCACGCGGGGACCAGGGTGCTGCTGGCCAACGCCCCTTAGCACCTCAAAACTGCCGAGATGTGCCCCAAGAAGCAATACCCCTTGTCCGGCGGCAACGGCCGTGGCGATAGCCTCTGGCTGGTGTACATGTATGTCAAAGAGATCGAAACGATTGTTGAGCAGATCAATGCGATCATGGATCGTTGCGGAGAACGTTAGAAAATGACGATATATTTGCCAGATATGGGCGGGTTGGCCGAACACCCGCGTGAGGTACGCTCGAGATGATCGTCTGGCCGTTGGCGCAAACAAGAGAAAATATCCGGCGATCAGATGCAATATGACCCGGGCCTGGCGGCGGCCTAGCTTCATGGAAATCCAGGTGATTACCCGTAGCATGGCCATGCTTCCGCGCTCCGGATACTGTGCCCAGGACGGCTGGTTAGGGGGTATGGACGCCTGGTCTGTGGGGAGCATCAGCAGGTTGAGGTCTTTGCGGCAGGAGATAGATCACCAGCGGCTATCCTGCGGTTGTTCGCGTGGATCTCAAAGGCGATGGACGCATCTGCTCTCGTATCGAAACATAGTGTCAGCACTTCCCCGGGGGATGCAGGGCTGTAAAATTTGGCCATGGTAATATGGCCTCCTGTCATCATCGCTTGCCCAGTCGTAGACTCCACCGTATGAATGACCTCGTCAATAAGCATTACGCCGGGAACGATGGGGTGCCCCGGGAAATGGCCAGCGAAGACCGGATGTTGCGCCGGGATGCTGAAGAAAACTTCATGGTGTGCCAGGATTGTTCTCCTCTTTATGATGGAGCGCCGTGACCAGCAGCTGAAGCGCTTCACGCGGTAATTTTCCGGTATTATTACGCGGTAGCGCATCCACAATCTGTAATGGCCGGGGAAGAAATGCCGGATCGATGCGCTCACGCAGCTTGGCGTAAATCGAATGAGCATCTACTCCGGGTGCCACAACAAATGCGATCAAGCGCTTTACGCTGCCCGCCGCACCGTCGTCGGGCATAAAAAATATACCATCTTGTACCTCTGGGATGGAATTGAGCTGATGGTTTAGATAAGCCAGAGAGCTGCGTTTGCCCGCTATATTGACAAGGTCAGCAGTTCGACCATGAAGAAGAAAACGCTCATCGTTAATAATCTCCAGTCTGTCGCTGAGTTCCGTTGCTTGTTCCACATGGCCACCGCTTGCCCACACGCGCCCAAGTTGCGACGTCAAGCGCAGTTCTGGCAATAACGACCATTCATCGGTTTCTGCACTGCGCCGGGTGGCAATCTGGCCCGTTTCAGTGGATCCGTAGATTTCCTGCAGAGGGGCATCGAAGCAGGTTTCCGCCTCTCTTGCCAGGTCTCGGGTCAATGGAGCCGTAGCGGAAATCAGCAAGTCGGCAGGTGGCAAAGGAGAACCCATACCCAGTAAGGCGCGGAGGTGAATTGGCGTGCTCACCAGCAATCGTGGGCGTGGCAGCAATGAAAGTTCAGCGCAAATATCCGCAGGGTAAAAATATTGAGGCGCACTGAGGGCACCTCCACATTGTAAAACGATCAGTATGGTTGATTCGAAGCCGTACATATGCTGTGGTGGAACGGTACCAAGCACCGCATGTGTACGGCCATCAAGTAAGCCCAGACGCTGGGCTTCGGCGCGGACGCTTCCTACCAGCGCGCCCCAGGTTTTCAGATGGGGAACCGGGCTTCCGGTGGATCCGGAAGTGAATACATAACTTACCGGTAGGGTTTCCGGAAGGAGGGGGATCGGCAGATTGTGATTTGCCGCCGGTACGGGAGGTCCTTCAGGTAAGGAAAGTTGAGGTAGATCTATATCGTTATCACCATCGCTGAGGCAAAACACATCCGGAGCGAAGCGGACCATCTGGCTGATGGTTTCGTGTGTATATGTAGACGGCAACAGACTTATTTTGTTGGCAGTCATGGCCGCGGCAAGACCTACCATGAAGCGGTAACGGTCACGGCAAACGTTAAGAACATGTTTCCCGGGAAGAAGTATGGCACGAAGCTGTGCTACATCTGCTAAGAATTGATGCACGGTAATCGCTTCGCCATGACGAAATGCTACGATATCGCTCGCGGATTGATGGGTCATCAAGGGGAGGCGGTTCATGGCCGGAGGTTGCCCATTGACTGAATATTACCGTAGTGGACTGGGTTTGTTATTGCGCGATTGCTGTTTGCTCATCGCGCTCTTGCCGGAATAATGGAAATAGGCACGAAGTCCTTCCACCATTCCGGAACGCTCCCCTGCAGGGATGGTGCAACAGCGAACGATGTACTCAACAAACAACATGGATGCCACCAGCGTCAGGGAAATGGTATTAGTCAATAGAAATAATAAATGATGTGGCGAAAATATAAAAATAATCGGGGGCAGGGCTGTCATTGTGGCGAAGAGAAATGTCCAGGCCGTTGTCACATGTCGAGTATAGCGTGCCACCTGTTCGCTCAGAGGCCCATGAACCAGGTCGGCAATTCGCGATATCATGGGGATGCGCCCGGGAAGCAAGGTGACACCGAATACCATAGCCAGTAGTGCGAAAATGCCACTCCTTTGAATCAGGTACGTCCAGTTTAAGTAGTGCACAAGGATGGTTTGGTAATGCCACAATGCTATACATCCAGCAATGATAGAGGCGAGGCCGATAACTCTGTAACGCATGCGCCACGATATAAATAAAAAAACAATAATGACGGGTGCGAAGGCGGACACGACTACCAATCCACCCGGGTGGGTCGAAGAGATCCCCCGGTAAGTGAGTATTTGGTAGCCGACAAAAATAAATAAGGAGAGCGCTACGCCCCCGTACTTTGCCAACCTGCTGGTTGTCAAGTTCCGACAAAATAGTTTAACGGTTTGGTTGCGCAGAAGTTTCACCTATCTTGCCTTCTCCATCGTAAAAATAAATGTTCGCTACCAGAATCTGCCGTTATTGGTTTTTTGAATTTGGTTGTTGGCTGCTCAATGGAGGTATTTCCCAGGGAAATGGATGAAGCGCAACCCGGAGCCGGATCTATCTTGAAGCTGTTATTTTTGACTCCTTGTACTTCCTGTAACGGATGGCTTATTCCCCTTGGCTGCTTCCCAAAATCCGATGGCTCCTGCCTTCACCGCGTGACCGATATCCACCGCCTCATGGGCGATGCCAAGCCCCACCGCCTTTCCCGCCTGGCCGATCTTGTGGACGGTTGAACCAACTGTCTGGCCCGCCTGCTCGGCTCCTTGTTTGAGACCTGTATTTTCTGCATATGCAGTGTCCGGGGACAGGAGCGAAACCAGAAATACGCAGGCGTACGCCGGAATCACTGCGTTTACCATCTTTGCCTTGAGGCTGTTGTTCGTCACCACCTTGTGTCCATGCATCGCATGCACCTCCTTACCACTCGTGTAATCCTACCCCAGAATTAGAGTCGCTTCCAACCGGAGTGGTTCAGAAACTTACCAGCTTAACGGCCAGCTATTCACAGGAAGTTACGAATACCCCCAAAATCACTCCTTCTGGACTGCCAACGCATGGCGTTTCAAATCCGCAAGAAGCGCCTGGTCATTGATCACCCGCGGCACCTTGTTCTGACCGCCCAGTCTGCCACGGGTGCGCAGCCAATTCGTAAAGGTCCCAGGGTCGACGAGGATGACCCGTGGGACATCCAGTTGTATATCGTTTCGTCGATGTTCCCGGTAGTCGGCATTCCGTTCCTTGAGGGCTAGGTCAATATGGGCCGAGAAGCGTCCGGCCAGAGCCTGCCGTGCGTCCGGTGCTGCGGAAGGCACGCCGGATTCGATGATATAGATATGGCGGCCCCTGGTGCTTGAACCCGAAGGGAATTCCGCCCCCATGCTGAAATCGGTGACCTGTATTTTCAGATTTTGCGCCGCTTCAGCGACCGCCCCCTCGATCTCCTCGCCGATCAGATGTTCGCCAAAGGCGGACATCATGTAGGAGAGGCGCCCGGTGACCAGGAGACGGGGCGGGTGGCGATCGACGAAGCGCACCGTGTCGCCGATCACGTCGGACCATAGACCGGCGTTGTTGCTCAGGATGACGGCATAAGGGATCCCGGTTTCGAGATTGCCAAGCCAATGACGGGTAGGGCGCGGTGCATTCAACTCTTCTACGGGAACGAACTCGAAGAATATCCCGTTGTCTGTTAGCAGCCGCAAACCCTCCCCAGGACCGCGGTCGGCGACGGCGATAAATCCTTCGCTGGCCGCATAGACCTCCCGCGTCGTGGCGCCCGTGGCGCGGAGATAATCCGCGAAACGGTCCGCATAGGGGGCGAAGGCGACCCCGCCGTGAATGAGCAGTTCCAGTTCGGGGAAGGCCGCCCCCTTGCCCCGCCGTAGGGCCAATACCCGCTCGAAGAGCAGAAGGAGCCAACTGGGCGTGCCGCTCAGTACCCGGATGGGCTCGTGGATCGCGGTTTCCGCGATGCGTTCGAGCTTTTCATCCCAATCGGCGAGGAGGGCGAGTTGGGTTCCCGGCAGGGTATAGGGCCTGGCCCAAAAAGGAATGGTCTTGGCCGCAATGCCACTCAGGTCGCCGCTATGGACGCCCTTCGCCAGACGGGTGAGGGCGGTGCTGCCGCCCAGGATGAGGGTCTTGCCCGCCAGGGGCTGTCCATGGGGGCGGCTGGCCAGATGCCAGACGAGAATATCCAGGGCGGCGCGACGGTTGGCGCGCACCATCGCACGGCTGACGGGGATGGTCTTGGTTGCCCCCGTCGTTGTTCCGGAACTGAGAGCAAAAAAGGGGATGCGGCCGGGCCAGGTGACGTCCGCCAGCAGCGGAAAGGGTAGGCGCCAGTACTCCGCCAGGAAATCTTCATAGCGGCGCAGGGGCACGCGCCTTTGGTAGTCAGTGACGTTATTGATTTTTTCAAAGTGGTGGTCGCGGCCGAAACGGGTCAGTCGTGCCTGAGCGATGAGGTGCTGGAGCTCCCGTGCTTGGGCGGCGGCCGGATCGATCCGCTCCAGGTAGTGCCGGCGCCTTTCCGCGTAGAGGCGGAGGAGGGGCGTTCCATTCACGGGCCTCATGGGGCAGGCTCCAAGTCCATGGGCAGGGGGAACTCCGCCGCGATGCTTTCCGCACGAAGGGGCATGCGGATATAATTCCCCTGGCGCCAAAGGCCGATCTGATCCGCGAAATTGGCGCTGCCGAGCCAGCCGTCCTGGCCTCCGAAAAGGACGAAGTAGTTTTCGTTGGGGTCGGACAGGTCCGAGATATGCCGTGCCTGGGAGCCATAAACGGCATCATGGGGGGCGGCAACCAGGCCGTGAGCGGTTTTCATGGGGGTTTCCCGGGAACCGCCTACGGGGAATCGGGTGACTAGGAAAGCCTTGCCCAGGACAGGAAGCCTCCCCAGCCAATGGGCAGCACCCAGGCGGTGCATATCACCCCAGATTGCATAACGCCCCGCCCGTCTTGCCGTTTTACGCAACACATGACGGAAAAGCCTTGTCCGCAGCATTGGCGGCAACGACTCCAGATCAGGGATCAGGTATTTCGTGAGGAAGCCCCACTGACTGAGCAAGGCGGTTGCCTGCCGCCGTCCGTCGGTGTATAGGGCGGGGACGAGATAGTACAGCAGGATCTCGAAGGTGGCCGCGGCAGCGGAATTAGGCCGGTAGTCACCGTCCCAGGTGTCGAGGCGTCCGGCGATCCACTCCGTCTGTCCTGCTTTCCGGATGAGGCGGGCGAGCTCCCTTGCCAGACGCTGCGCTGCGGGCGAGCGTGTGTCCGTCTGTAGTCGCGCCAGGTCTTGCCGGGAGAATTTCTCTTGCCCACTGAGGATATTCCGCAAGCGGGTGATCCGGTCGCTGTCGGTGAAAAACAGCCCGATCAGGATGTCGCTTTCCACTGGTCGATTGTTGGCCGAGGCCAGATAGCCCTCGCTTGGGTTGAGGGCATAGGGGAGCTGGGGCGTCCGGATGATTCCCGTCCAGTGGGTGTGCGGGTCCGCGGGATCGCGCAGCAGATCGGGATAGCTCGTCTCCCCCCGCGCCGGGATGGCCGAAGCGAGAATCTGGAGGATATTCCCCTGGCTATCGGCACAGAGCAGATTTTGCCCAGGTACGCCGAATTCGGTGAAGCTCGCGCGGAATTCCCCGCAATGGCGGGCGCGGGCTGCCGCCAAAAGGGCGGTGACCTCATCGCTGGGATGATGTCCTATCCAGGAGAGAGCCAGATCCTTCCCGCTGCCTCCGGGCAGCAACCGCGCATCGCTGAGGATGGGTCCGAAGGGGGTGTAACGGCGTATGCGTCGGGCGGGCAAGCAAAAACGGCGACGGATAAGGAAAGGTTCGCTGCGAATGCTGGCGGGATCGATCCCGCCGACGTCGAAGAGATCGCTCGCCAGGGCGCGCAGGTTGGTTCCGCCCCAGGCGATATAGGGGGTGCGCCCCAGGGCGAAGACCGGGACTCCGACGGGCATGAGCCCCACCACGTGATAGGAAGGGGATTGCGCCCCCAGCAAAAGCCAGGCGTTGGGCAGGGAGATACCCAGATGCGGGTCACTGGCGATGAGTGCCCCACCGCTGGTGCTTTTCTCCGGAGACAAGACCACGGAATTGCTCCCGGAACGACCGAGGCCCGAGAAAATACTGGAGAGCACGCGTTCGTCGCCCGAGGCGCGAAAACTAGTCGCGGAATCCACGCCCGTCTCCCGCGCCCGCGCCCATATACGCGGCCAGTCCGGTCGCCCTTCCTCGCGCAGGAGGCTGAAATAGACGAGCCAATTGACATCGGCCCCCATGAGCCGACTGATGGTGAGCACATCTGCCACCGTCCAGGATTCACGCCGCAGCCCCAATAGGGCGAATTCCGGCGGAGGAGGCCCGGCCTTTTCCTGGTAATGGTTTAGTCCCGCAACGAAGGCACCGAGCCAGGCATGGGTGTCCGCCGGCATCTGCTCCATGATCGCATCCACCGCACGACCGAAGTCGAGGATCCGCAGCAGTTCGTCGATCCGCGTCGCCGGCGGGCCGAAGATCTCCGCCAGGCGTCCTTGGGCCGCGTACTTGAGCAGGGCGAGCTGGCCCTCGCGCAGGTGGGCGTGGACAAGCCCCAGTACAAAGGCCAGATCGTGGTCGCTTTGGGCCTGGATATAGGGCACCTGATAGGGATTCCAGCGGATCCGCACCGGGGCTTCGCAGGGGAGGCCCTTGCGGGGAAAGGTCGCCAGTCGTGTCTCCAGAGGCACCGGCGGTGGAAAGAGGGCAGCGAATCCTGGTAGCTGACCGATGATCCGCAGGAGGAGGGGTGCGGGACTGCGGGTGCCGCTTCCATCCTGTTTGGGTCTGCTATCGGCCATTTCATGATCCTTGGTATTCATGGGTAAGAGCGTGATCGCTTCAAAGGGAGTTCCATACCGGCCCGGAGACGCCATAGGCGATATTTTCCAGCGCCGGCGCGCATCGCTGCACCACACTCTCCATGCAGATTTCATTGTAGGCCAACCTGATGTTCATCGGCGCTTTGCCAAACCGTAGCTTTCATCCATCGGGGTCGAGTAGTGAAGACGGGTTCGCCGGCGTGCTCAAGCAGAGGTCGGAAGATGGGACCACGTTGGACGATGTTTCCATCCAGCTCGCCGGCGGGTTTAGTGAGGATTTCCTGGCTCCCGGCATCCTTGTCCAAAGTGTCGTGTTCATCGCCATTTTTTACGGCCTGTCGGCCATCTGGGAACGCGACTTGAGTGTCTTGGCCAAGTATCTGAGAGCCCGGCCCCGCCCCTTGGTGGCTGTGGCGGCACGTCTTTATCCTATAATTTCAGGGTGAAAAAGAGGCCGCGGTAAGACCATCCAAATTTTCCAGGAGCGCCGGCATCCATACCATGCCTTGGGTGCCAGCGCAGAGCCCAGCAGATCGGAGAGAATAAATTCATGCCTGGCCGGTACGTGGTCGCAGGTATCCTTCTGGCAGCGGGCGCTAGCCGTCGCTTCGGCTCCCCCAAACTGCTTCAACCCCTTGCCGGCGGGACGCCCATGGCCCTCGCCTCCGCCCGTGCGCTGATGGGGAGCGTGGATCGGGTGATTGCGGTTATCCGTCCTCGGGACAAGGCATTGGCCCGCCTCTTCGCGGACCATGACGTCCCCGTGCTGCCCTGTCCGGAATCGTCGCAGGGCATGGGGCGCAGCATTGCCTGCGGGGTGCGGGCGAGCGCGGACGCGGACGCGTGGATCATCGCGCTGGCGGATATGCCCTTTATTCAGAAGGGTACCATCCAAGGCGTGGCAGAGTTGCTGCGGAACGGTGCGGTCTTGGCTGCGCCCCTCTATGCGGGCCGGCGAGGGCATCCCGTCGGTTTTTCCCGGTCCTTTGGAATTGCCCTATGCGGACTGAAGGGAGATGAGGGGGCGCGGAGCATCGTGGCGCGGCATCTCGACGAGTTGCGCCTATACCCGTGCGCGGACCCCGGCGTACATGGGGATATCGATACCCCGGAAGACCTGGCCTTCTGCGAATCTGCGGGCATGGGCTGAGGCACAGCGGAACCGGCTCTATGATAAAGTGGATTTGCCCATTGAGGGATCGCTCTTTTCGAGGCTACGGCCGCCACATCGCGTCGATTTCAGAATCATGGCGCCCGCGGATCCTGCGGCAAGGCGGCGGCAGCCAGTACGGCGCGGCGCACCAAGGCTGCCAGCAAGGGTAGTTTGTAGGCATTCTGCGCCAAGGGCGTTGCTCCCGCCAGCGCCGCTTCTCCCGCCGCCTCCGCCGTTTCCCCGTGGATGGCCGCCCCCCTCAGCAGGGCTTCGGCCTGTCGCGCCCGCCAGGGCGCCGGCGCCGCCGCGCCGAGCACGATACTCGCCTCCTGGCAAAGGCCGGCCGCGTCGAGATCCATGACCACTGCCACGGCCGCCAGGGGCCAATCGAAGGCTTCCCGTTCAGCAACTTGGAAATAAATGGAGCGATTGGTCTGTATCTGGGGCGGCAGCCATACCGCCGTCAGGATCTCCCCGGCCGCAAGAATGTTTTCCCGGTGCATATCCGCTTCGGGCAAAACGAAAAAATCCTCCAGTGGAACCTGCCGCCGCTGGCCTTGCGGGTGGAGGAGTTCCACCTGCGCATGAAAGGCCAGGAGCGCGGTGGCCGGGGTAGAGGGATGGACGATGGCGCAGCCGTGGTTGGCAAAAACGGCATGGTAGCGATTGTCGCCCGCAAAGGCGAAGCAGTGTCCGCCGCCCTTGCGCAGGCAGTGATGGGCGGCGGAGCGCAAGTACCAGCAGCGCGGCCGTTGCAGCAGATTCCCGCCCAGGGTGGCGCGGTTGCGGATTTGCGGGCTGGCTGCCATGGCGGCCGCTTGTGCCAACGCGGCATGGCTCTGGCGGAGACCGGTATCTGCGGCGATCTGGGCCAGGGTGGTCAGCGCCCCGATGCGCAGGCTGCCGTCGCTCCCCCGGGAGATGCCCTGCAGTTCCGCCAACCGGCTGACGTCCACCAGACGCAGGGGATTGACCAGGCCTTCCTTCATGAGGTCCAGCATGTCCACCCCGCCGGCTTTCACCAGAATGGCTTGTTGTGCGATCGGGGTATCGTGCAGCGTGAGCATCGCCTCGGCCGTGGTCTGGGTGACGAGGGCTGCGGCTTCCGCCGGCGACCGGGCCTGTTGCCATTGGAAGGCTTCCATCAGTGCGGCCCTCCGCTTACGGCGCCGAGGGCATGGAGTACCTTTGCGGGCGTCATGGGCAAGGAGCGCATGCGTACCCCGATGGCGTTGTAGACGGCGTTGGCGATGGCGGCGGCGGTGGCGATGTTGGCCGGTTCGGCAATGCCGTAGGCATCGGTGGCGCTAAATCCCTGGTAATTTTCCAGCAGTATCACCTCTATCTGCGGGGTGTCCCACGCCCCTGTCAATTTGTAATCGACCAGATTGGGATTGAGCATCCAGCCGGTGTGGATATCCAGGATCCGTTCCTCCAGCAGCGCATAAGAAACGCCCATGAGTACGCCCCCTTGCACCTGGCTTTCAATCTGCAAGGGGTTGATGGGACGGCCGCAGTCCTGAACGGCCACCACTCGTTCCACGCGGATGACGCCCGTCTCCGTATCGACGGCCACTTCGGCGAACTGGACTCCACCCAAGTCGTTCAGCGCCATGGCCGCATCACCCGAGCGGCTGCGGAAACCGGCATAGTCATCGCTCCGCCCGGCAACGGCGCTGATGCGATCGGTACGCAGGGTGGCGGTCGCCTCCTGCCAGGAGATGCGCTGCTGCGGCGCATCGCGCAAATGGATCCAGCCGTCTTGCACAGTCAATCGTTGCGGATCCACCTGCCAAGCCGAGGCGACGGAGCGGAAAAGGGCCTCTTTGATCTGCCAGGCGGCGGTGCGGGCAGGGGGAGTGATGGAAGCGGTGGTACGGCTGCCGTAGGAAGGTGGTCCCGAGGGAAATTCGGTATCCCCGATGCGCACCTGGATATCTTCCGGCTGCAGACCCAGTTCCTCGGCCACCACCTGGGCCAGGACCGTACCGACTCCGGTGCCGATGTCCTGCACGCTGGAAAGCACTTCGACCCGGCCATCCCGCCACAGGCGTAGCTCGCAGGCGGCATTGGTCTGGACATTGGCGGACCACAGGGACTGCGCCATGCCCATACCGCGCTTCACTGGCCCCTGATCAGCCCCCGGCGGCTGGCACCGCGTCCAGCCGATGCTTTCGGCGCCCATGCGGCGTTCCTCCCGGCGAACGGGGCTGGGGTCGATGACATCGCGGAGGGCAAGGGGGTCCATGGCGAGTTTTTCCGCCAGTTCATCGATGCCCTGTTCCAGAGCGAAGGCACCCTGGGTGTTGCCAGGACCACGCATGGCGCAAGCGGGGCCGGCATGGGTAAAGACATCGTATTGCCGGGATTCCACATGGGGGCAGCGGTACAGGGCGGTGACCATATTGCCGACGCCGGCGCCGAAGGCGATGCCGGCGCTGCCGTAGGAATGCAGGGAAATCGCCGTCAGGGTGCCATCCCGTCGGGCTCCGATGCGCAGATGCTGCTCACTGGAGGAGCGGTTGCCGCTATCCATCTGTTCTTCGTCGCGGCGATGGACCAGGCGTACCGGTGCCTTGGCCAGCCGGGAAAGGGCTACCGCCGTGCGCCCGTAGACGCCGATCTGGGATTTGGAACCAAAACCTCCGCCAACGGCCTCGGCCCGTACGCGGACGCGGGAAAGGGGCAATTGGAAATGGCGGGCCAACTGGGCGCGCACGCCGGCGGTGAATTGGGTGGACATCCAGACGTCGAGACCATCCTCGTGCCAGGCCGCGACGATGGCATGGGGTTCCAGGCAGCAATGGGTCTGGACCTGGGTATCATAGGTTCCGTCTACCACGATCTCGGCGGCGGCGAAGCCGGCACCGATGTCGCCGCGGCTGCCTTTGCTCTCTGGCCCCCGGATATTGCCGGTGATGGGGAGATCACTGGCTGCCGCGGGCAGCCCGGCCGATGGGCTTTTTTGCCACTCGGAATCCGGGTAAACGATGGGCGCATCCGCCCGTCTGGCCCCGTCGAGGTCCACGACGAAGGGCAAGGGCTCGTACTCCACTCGGATCAGGCGCAGTGCCGCTTCCGCCAGGGCCGGCGTGTCTGCCGCCAGGGCGGCGACGGGTTGGCCGACATAGCGCAGCACCATGGAGGCGCCATCGGCCGGAGGCTCCACTACGGTCAGGACCGCATGGACGCCGGGCAGCGCAGCGGCTGGGGAAAGATCCAGGGAGCGAATGCGGGCATGGGGCAAAGGCGAGCGCAGCACCGCTGCATGGAGCATTCCCGGCAGATGCACATCCACCGTATAAAGGGCTGCACCAGTGACTTTGTTCCGGGCATCCCAGCGGCGGATATCCTTGCCGATCTGTGTCAGTTCGGCGTTGGGCGCCAATGGCGGCGGCTCGTCGGCAGGGATCTCCCGTTCCACCTCATCGAGCCCCAGATGAGCGAGGCCGAAGGGGAATTTCTCCCGACGCCGCGGCAGTTCGTCCTCCATACTCAGTCTCCTTGCGCTTCAGCCAGGGCCAGAACGGCCTGGATCACATGGGGATAGGTTCCGCAGCGGCAGAGATGCCCGCTGATGGCGGTCTGGATCTCCGCTTCGCCCGGGTGGGGGTTTTCTGCCAGCAAGGCGGCGCAACTCATCACCATGCCGGGGGTGCAAAAGCCGCACTGCACGGCGTCGTGGGCGATGAAGGCCTCCTGGACGGGATGCAGTCCCTCGCCCGCGGCCAGCCCTTCGATGGTGGTGATCCGCCGTTCCCCCACCTCGATGGCCAGGACGCTGCAGGAGGCAACCACAAGGTCGTCGAGCCAGACGCTGCAGGCCGAGCAGGCCCCCTGATTACAGGCGATCTTCGTGCCCGTGAGGCCCAGGGGCCCGCGCAGGGCTTCGGCAAGGGTGGTGCGCGGTTCGACCAGCAGGGCATGGGCTTCGCCATTGACCAGGAGGACAATGGACACTGCATTGGGACCAAGGACGGAGGCTGCGGCCGATTTTCCATTAGCCTGCGGATCTTCTTTCATCAGGGTCAACTCTCCCTCTGGAAACGCCCGCGCCGCCGGGAAGATGGTGTGGCGAATATCTTTTCAGTGTAGACGCCCATAGGGGCGGCTTCAAATCCCCACCGCCGAACCGATGCACGGGCGACCATCACTGATTCACCTTGCGCATCCCGCGGCGCGCCCCAAATTGACGAAATCGGCTACCTGCCGACGAGCCTGGTCACAAAGGAGCACAGAGAGATCCTGATCCATCACGGGGCGCAACAGTCCGGATTCAGGCCTTTAGCTACTATGGAAATCAGTCTTCTTTAGCCTTTTTAAAGACAGTGATAACTACTCCGCCAACAATAATCTTCACAAAGAGAATCAATATCAATAAATATATAATGTATTTAAAAGCGATATCTATCCCAAAAAAGTTAAATGAGAAGTATACGATTATCCCGACTGCTGGCGTGATGCTAAAAAATAAAAAATACTTTATTGCCTTTATCATGGCTTTTGACATTTTCAGGCCTCCCCCAATTATCTGCTACGTGACAACGCTCATGTGGGCATTGGTGGCACTCATTTCATCGCCGCAATAGAACTTCTAATGTCTACCATCTGGGTGACCTGATTGCTCCAAAAAAACGCGCGACAGACAGGATCACCCCGTACCTGATGTAGGATGGCAGCCGAAACGTGACCAATCCAATAAACCCATGTTCTGTCTTTGGTTGTTCGTCGCATCTATGTTTGGCTTGCATATCCAATAATGGATCGCACCCGCTCGTCATCGTATATTTTGCTCTCTACCTTGCAATACACCGCATTCTCATCCGGGAAAATTGCCACTTCCACTACTCCAGGCAATTGCAGAAGTTGCCGGGTGAGTTGACTGTTGTCTTGGCTATCGACAGGAAGAGGAAATATCCTGGTGGCGACATAACGTGGCTGTTGCATCGTGAGCGCCACTATTAACCAGATCAAATAGATAGCCGCCACGGCCCAAAAGACATCACTGTAGTTGTGTTGACCGGGCAGATAAAGTAATCCTCCCAATAAACCGCCACTGAATGCCCCTAGAAACTCCGCCGTGGTATATACGCCAGTGGCCGTTCCCTTGGCACCCGGATGACAGAATTTGGCCACTAGTGAAGGTAAACTTGCCTCCAGCACGTTGAAGCCCACAAAAAACAGAAACAGCGCGATGGCAATGGACCAGATGCTGTGATTGGAAAGCGCCATCCAGGCGACAGCAGCCAACAGAATCGCGATCGCCAGCACAAAGACTTCGCGGAGGCGATGCTTGGCCTCACCGATAATGATAAAGGGGATCATCGCCATAAAAGAAAGCAGCATGACCGGGAGGTACAACATCCACTGATCCGCCTCAGAGAGGAGAGGATGCTGCGGATCAATGAGCACCAGCGGAAGCACCACAAATAGCGCCGTCAGCCCTGTATGGAGTGAAAATATACCAAAGTCCAAACGGAGCAGGTTGGGATTCCTTAGTACGTCCTTCAGTGCGGCAGGGTTCATTTCGGCATCACGATGGAAGCGTGCCGGGACATCCGGTATCACCTTGTAGAGCACGCCGATGGCGAGAATGGACAGGGCAGCCGTTAACCAAAAGATTCCTTGTACCCCAATCCATTGTGTTAACGGTGCAGATAACACCAGTGACACGCTAAAGCTGATGCCAATGGTAATGCCGATAGTGGCCATGGCCTTGGTCCAGCGTTCTTCGCGCACCAGATCTGCGGTGAGCGCTATGATGGCGGCGGCTATGGCACCTGCACCTTGTATGATCCGCCCTACCAGCAACCATTCGATACTGGTGGCCTGTGCGGCGATAACGCTGCCAACGGCAAAAATAAGGAGTCCCGCCGCGATGACGGGTTTCCTACCCCACTTATCTGACAGTCTGCCGAAGGGGATTTGGAAAATGGCCTGAGTCAGGCCGTAAGCACCCAGAGCAACGCCAATGAGTATCGGGTGGCGTGTTGCCCCATGCAATCCATGGGCATACACGGAAAATACCGGTAATACCAGAAATAACCCGAGCAGGCGTAAACCAAATATTCCGGCCAAGGCAATAATGGATCGGCGTTCCCGTCCGTCCAGTGCGTTTTGTGGGGTAGTCATATTCATCCTTATCTAGGGTTATTTGGGCTATTATTAACGAATTATTGATTACTTATTGATTGGATTTAAATAGCTTTGTTGTCATTGCATTGCACTGCCCGACTATCTTTACGTAAGCCTCTTTTGCTATTGCGCAAGAATGTAAGGACATATCTGGGTTGTGCTGGGCACACCAACCAAGTTGAGCATGAAGCGCTTCAGTATTTTTTGTTCTTGAGAACCATGCTGCGCTTTTATGCGAGTATGGCGACTCATTAGCTGCCACACCAGAGCGCCCAGACAAAAACAATATAGAAAACAAAGAAACAGCGGCAACGTTGCGGTATGGCATTACTAGATACCTTATCATGGTTCCCATCCCAGTCTATTGACAAGATATGATGTTGTTGGTTCCCCCGTCACATCAAAGCGGTAATTTATTTCATCAAATGAAGCTTGGTTGTATGTGATGTACGGATTATTTGTCATCCATTTTCTCTTCGACGATATAATGGTTCTCAGGAACGGGAAGCCCCTCGCGATGCAATGGCAGGGTATAAATGCTGTCCTGCAAAAACACACGGCGTACGGCAAAAGCAGTCAGGGCTGTCACCATGGCCGGCAGCAGAACATGGTAGTTTCCAGTTAACTCCACCACCATCACGGGCGCACTGAGCAAAGCCCCGGTGGTGGCCGCCACCATGCCGGCCATTCCACACAGGGCGAACAAGGCCGCCAGATGCGGAACACCGATAGCGGGTTCCAGAAGCATTCCTAAACAACTGCCAAGTGCGGCCCCCATAAACAGGGAAGGCGAGAAAATCCCCCCGGAACCACCGGTACCGATCGTTAGGCTGGTCGCTATTGCCTTGAGGGCCAGCAAAAGCAGCAAGAGCAACGGCCAATGCATCTGGTGGAGCAATATGTCGGATATCCCAGCATAGCTGCCGCCGATCAAATAGTAATGGCCCGTCAACCGACTGGTGACATAGAGCAGGATGCCCACCAGCAACATACCGGACATATGGCGCGCGTAAGGATTTTGTAGCCGTTTCCGACTGTAGGCATCGACACGATCCATCAGCCGAATAAAACCAAGACTCATCAGTGCCATGAGACTGCCCACCACGGCAAAGGTCGGCAACATGAGGCTGCCATTCCAATGGCTGATGTCGGCGTGGGCAAAGAGATGACCGCTCCCGAACACCTCCTGCGTCACCCAACTGGCAGAGGCTGTTGCCACGAGTGTCGATAGGACGGTCCAGGGCCGCCAGTCGGGCACGATCACTTCCATGGCCAGAAACCACCCTCCCAGAGGCGCATTGAAGACGGCGGCGATACCCGCGCCGACACCACAACCCAACAAATGGATGCGCCGGTGATCCTGCACCCGAAAAAGATACCCTACCAGGGCACCGATAGCGGCACCGAACTGCATGGCCGGACCCTCCCGGCCAGCAGAACCGCCCGTGCCAATGGTGATGGCCGTCGCCACCGGTCGCAGGATCGCAATCACCGGCCGCATATGGCCCCGATCGGCATGTACCGCACGTAGTACCTGGCTGACACCGGCACCCTGTGCTTCCGGTGCGAAGTTGCGCACCAGCACCGTTACCAGCAGGGCGCCGATCACCGGCACAAGAATAATCCATACGCCCCACGGGGAGACGGGGGTATGTTCCCGTGCGTTTTGCACAATACCATAAGTGCCTAAAATCGCTGCATTATGAATGGCGGCAATCAGATAATGGAAAAGTACGGCACCCAGCCCAGTCAATAAACCCACTCCGGCACCCAGCAGAATCAAACCAGGACCTTCATGATGCGGCTCCAAACTGCGATGAAACCATGCGGAAGGTTTCATCAACATGCTCCGTCATTGCGCCGCGTGAGGGCGTAGCAAGCGCATGGGCAGGGAGGTGTAGGCCAGCACATCCTCAATCGTCACAATAGCTATAACATCTTCGTGATGTTCCGGGGGATCGATTCGGCAGAGTAGCGCGCATTCCTGATGGGTGGCACGGAATCTGGCGACCAAGTCATATATTTGGCAATCCACGGGAACACTAAACCAATCCTCGCTGGAAAAATTTTCTATGGGGGTCGAGGTTTGTCGGTGCCGCAGCAACTCACGTACGCGCGGAGCGGTCAGTACCGCACGGGGTTGCGTCCCTTCGACGATCAGGATATGCGGTATTTCACGGCCGCGATGGAGCAGTACCGCGATATCTGCCAGCGTTCGGCTGCCTTTTACCCGGATCAGCGGAGTCTCAATAAACTCTCCAGCCGGACGCATCAGGTAGAGGTTGCTGTGCCGCGCCTCAGGAATGAAATGACCGCGGCGGATCAGTTTGCGCGTGTAAATCGTCTCCCTGGTGATCAGTCGACGGACCCCAAAGGCGAGAGAGGCGACGATGATCAAGGGG
The DNA here is from genome assembly GCF_018854495.1 of Acidithiobacillus ferruginosus. Lineage (GTDB taxonomy): Bacteria > Pseudomonadota > Gammaproteobacteria > Acidithiobacillales > Acidithiobacillaceae > Acidithiobacillus > Acidithiobacillus ferruginosus. Next base: position 3,886 of record NZ_JABBDR010000206.1, on the reverse strand, counting down.
ATGATAATGTGGTAGTCGCTGGTCATTTCAAAAATCATCACGGCACCAGTAACGGCGGCACCGGTAGATGCGGCGACCATCCCCGCCATTCCCAAGGCGGCCGCGATGGTCATACTAATCCCGATTCCCGGCAGTAAATGATTGGCGATGACGGCATATAGCCCGCCCAGGACTGCCCCGACATACAGTGAGGGAGAGAACACACCGCCCGATCCTCCGGAACCCAGTGTAACGGAAAAAGTCAGGATCTTCAGTAAAAGCAGGAGCAGGAGAAAACCGGGGTGCGTAATGACGCCGTCGAGAATATCCTGAACCGTCGCATAACCCACGCCTTCTACGTAGTAATGACCGGTAAAGGTGATCATAAAATAAATGACCAAGCCTACGCCTAGCATGCCCGCGGCATGTCGTGCGTAGGGATTTTTGATCCAGCGCTCGAAGCGATCCTCCGTCCAATATAGACTGCTTGTGAACAGCAGGCCGGCCCCGCCCGCCAAAAGACCGAGCAGAACATAGGCGGCATAGGCTCCGGCACTTTGGTGCAGCGTCTGGTCGATAATATGCTGAGAGATGATAAACGACGGATAATCACCCAGAAACAGGCGTGATACGAAGGCGGCGGTACCTGTGGCGATCATGACCGGAACAAGGGTTCGCGCACTGACTTCCACCAGCATGAGCTCGATCGCAAACAATATGCCGCCCACCGGTGTGTTGAACGTCGCGGCAATACCGGCGCCCGCTCCCGCCGCAATCAGCCCCAGTCTCTGCCATTCTTGCAACCGCAACCACTGGGCCAGGCTGGAGCCGAAGGCGGCTCCAATCTGAATAATCGGCCCCTCCCGTCCTACCGATCCGCCGCTGCCGATGCTGATAGACGACGCGAGCGCCTTTACCAGAACCACCACGGGCCGAATAACGCCGCTCCCGTAATAAATGGCATCCATAACTTCAGGTACGCCGTGCCCTTTGGCTTCTGGCGCAAAAGTCCGGACGAGCCAGACCACCACAAGCCCGCCGAGAACGGGGACCAGCACGACGCCCAAACCCCAGAAGCTGGCGGCGGAATGCTGCAAGTCATCAAAGCGCGAGGAAATCTGACCGAAGAAGAAGGCATTATGCATCAGACCGATAAGGCGCCGGAAAGCGACCGCACCCAAGCCCGCGATAATCCCCACAAAGAACGCCAGAATCAGGTGAAAGGCCGGATTCGTCCGAAACACCCCCTGCCATCCCTGGACGTCTCGTTCCATGACGAGGGTATCCATATCGGCGGGAAGGGAAGAATCATTGGCCATCAGTACACTCCGGGGACTCGTTTTTAAAAATATGCTATTCTTGCTGCACAATCAAATCGATTTAATTGAGAATAATATCGGAGAACCCGATGACGATGGATGCCGAGCAGTTGCTTACCCTCCTCGCGGTTGCAGAAACCGGCAGTGTCAGCGAAGCCGCGCTACGCCTGGGGCGGGGACAACCGGCCATCTCGGAACGCCTGCATAAACTGACACGGGAAATCGGCGAGCCTTTATATGTCCGCGAGGGCGGTGGCATTCAACTGACGCCCGTCGGCCAAGCATTAATTCCCGATATCCGGCAGTTGCGCGCCAAGTTACAAGACATTGAGAATCTGCTCATGCGCCAAAAATCCTTGCAAGCGGGAGAACTGCGCATCGCCTCTACCAGCCTGATTGCCAATTATTTACTACCGCACTATTTGCAAAGTTTTCAAAGCCAGCATCCAGGGGTCAATCTCTACATAAAGAGCGGTGTGACCTATTGGGGAGACATCAATCTTTCCGAACTGGACGTCTTCTTTTTTGAAGGAGAGATGGATATACCGCATCTACCCGATAGTTATGAAATACAACCGTGGTTGACCGGCGAAATCATCGCGGTCATGCCTAAAACCCATCCCCTGGCATCAGTGTCGGTGCTGAGATTGGAAGACATACAACCTTTTCCTGTGGTATGGCGAGAACCTTCTTCCGGAGTTCGAAGGAGACTGGAGAAGGCGTTCAGACAAAAAAACATTGTACCCGCGCACTTCATTGAGGTGTCCGATGTGGAATCCGTGGGAGCCATGGTGAAAGCAGGTTTGGGAATAGGTTTTATGACGCGTACCGTGTTTGAGCAGAGGCCGGACTGGGGCCTGATCTCTCAGCCTATCACATCCTCGCAGCTGATATGGCAGAGTTATATGGCTATCCCCAATCCGGCAAGGCGTTCCCGCGCCTTGTCGGTTTTTTTGGACCTTATGGGTTCTATACCGTTCCGATAAGTCCCAATACGGTGGACAGCGTGAGGACACGATGCATGTCCCAATGTTACGGGTTTGGGATTCAGCCAGGTGTTGTCAACGGCGATGGCCATGATCGGCATGCCATTCTCCGGTCATGCCCACCAGATATCCATCTGTTTCAATGTGTTGTCGACTTGCGATAGGCCCCTAGTGCACGGTAAGCGATGATCTTGGCCCCGCTGTTGATAAGGAACCAGGCCAGGGCGTAGGCCCATACCAGCAGGGCATAGCCCCAGCCGATGGGGGGAATGAGCCAGCCGTAGACGGCGGCGAAGGTGCCGATGACCTTGGTGGCGATGGTGACGTTGAAAAAGCTCCAGCTCGGCCAGGGCCGCTGCCAGATGGCGCCGGTGTTACGGGTCAGGAAGATGGTCAGGTGGCCGGCCACCAGCAGTTTCAGGAAAATCAGGGTGCGGATGACGCCCGCCGGTAAATGCAGGTAGGTTTCGGCAATCCAGAACAGGGAAAATGAGGCGACGACGCCCAGTACGCCGAGGAGGATGGAGATGATCAGCACCCGTGTCATGTCCCAGCGCACCGGCTGGGGCGCCGTGGGGGCGTTGTCGTAAGCGATCATCATGATGGGAAAATCATTGAGCAGGGCGATCATGACGATCATCACCGCGGTGACCGGATAGAAGTTGAATACCAGGATCGACAGGCTCATGAAGAGCAGCACCCGGATCGTCTCGGCGATCCGATAGATGGCGTAGCTGTTCATGCGGGCGAAGATTCTGCGCGCCTCCTCGACGGCGTCGACGATGACCGTCAGGCCGGGTGCGGTGAGTACCAGATCGGCCGCGGCGCGGGCGGCGTCGGTGGCGCCGCTGACGGCGATGCCGACGTCGGCCTGCTTCAACGCGGGGGCGTCGTTGACGCCGTCTCCGGTCATGCCGACGATATGGCCCCTGGCCTGCAGTGCCTTGACGATGGCGAACTTATGCTCCGGAAAGACCTGTGCGAAACCGTCGGCCTGTTCGGCCTGGGTCTGCGCGGCGTGGACATCGGTGGAGAGGGCTTCGGCCGGAACGATGTTTTGCCCCAGATGCAGCAGCGTGGAAACCTGCTTGGCGATGGCCAGGTGATCGCCGGTGACCATCTTGATGTCGATCCCCATCCGCTGCCCGGCCGCGATGGTTTGCGCCGAATCCTCCCGTGGCGGATCGAACAAGGGCAAGAGACCGAGGAAGCGCCAGGTGCCATCCCCATCCTTTCGCGCTACTCCCAGGGTACGGTAGCCCTTTTCCGCCAAGGCATCGATCTGGCGGGTGACCGTCTGCCTGGTGCCGACATCCGGCTGCGCCAGATCCAGGATGACCTGTGGGGCGCCCTTGGCTACGCGAAAGCGCTCGGCGCCTGCCGCCACCTCCGCCTCACTGCGCTTACTTACCGGATCAAAGGGTTGATATTTCAGGACGGAATAGGAAGCCAACGGGGCGGAGGCGGGCAAACCGCCCAGCACGGCGGTGTCGATGGGGTCGCCCGTATCCCGCTCGGAGGCCAAAGCGGCGGCGAGGATCAGTTCCTCCGCATCCTGGGCCCCGATCACCACGGGTTCACCCAGGGTGAGGCGGTTTTGGG
>NZ_JABBDR010000205.1 GCF_018854495.1 Acidithiobacillus ferruginosus | reverse complement strand
GTCGGCCCGCCGACGGCGCGCTGGCGCGACCTCCTGCCCCTGACGTCAGCCCAGCGCCGCATCTGGCGGGAAACCCTCTCCTGTTATCTGAGCGGCTTCCGACGCCCAATTTCTCCCTATCGGGGGCATAACGCTTTCGCTGGCCCCGCCTATCTCGCCTTTTTCCTGATTGCCGTGGCGCAGATCGCCTTGGGTATCAGCCTCTCGCTCATGCCGGACAGTGAAGCGATGAACTCCCCGTTGATGGTGATGCATGAATGGGGATTCTTTCTGCTGCTTGCCTTCGTCATTGTCCATGTGGCGCTCGTGATCGCGCACGAGGTTGCGGGCCGCCACGGCTTGATATCGGCCATGATCCACGGTCACAAGGGGTTCACTGAGTCGGAACACCAAGCCCTTCATGCCGATTGGGACGCTGCGCTCGGTGTCCAGGCAGACCTGAGCGGCGGGACGAAAGGGCTGGACGATATTACTTCAAATAACGGAGATATCACGAAAACCAGGCATGAGTGATGGGTAGGCGAGTGGTACGGACGGTCAAATTCGCCATGGGCGGAAAGGAAAGGCACCGAAAATTGTAGTCATAACCAAGTGTTTAATTTTGACAAACGAACAGTTCAACAACAGCAAGGAGACGAACATGAAACGTTTTTATCTCACCCTCATCCTGGCGTGTTCGGCGGCGGTCACGCTTCC
>NZ_JABBDR010000204.1 GCF_018854495.1 Acidithiobacillus ferruginosus | reverse complement strand
GCCGGGATTGGGAAAACTCAGCCGGGCCGTCACCGTCCGGTTTTTGGGGTCCAGTGTCGGGTAGAGAAAGTTCAGGCGCCCCTCCCAGGATTTGCCGGGATAGGCGGGCAGATGCAAGCGCACGGCATCGCCGATATGTACCCACGGTAACTGGTAGGAATAGAGCGCCACATTGACCCATATCCGGTCGAGGTTGGCGATTTC
>NZ_JABBDR010000203.1 GCF_018854495.1 Acidithiobacillus ferruginosus | reverse complement strand
CATCGTCACCAACCCTTAACCCACGGCCACCCTCACACTCCCAATATGCACCATCTGCATGAATGAAGGCCTTAGGAGATTTATATGACCTCTGGGCTGTTCGGGGCCGAACCGTCGTGGCACACACACCCTTCCCCTTGGGCAGCGGCCACCAACTCATGCAGGATACCGCATTCGGCGGTGGTATGTCGCCCGTGGCAGCGTCCGCGCAGTTGCTCAAGCTGCCTCGCCAGCGCTTGTAGCGATTGGAGCCGTCCCTGTACATGAGCCAGATGCGTATTGATCAACCGATCCACGTCTAGGCAATCGTCCAGCGGATGATCCAGCAGATGCAAGAGTCGCTGCACGTCCGCAAGTGGCATGTCCAGCGCCCGGCAGTGGCGAATAAAGGCAAGCCGTTCCAGATGCGCGAGGCCATAAGCGCGATAGCCGTTCGTCCGCCGAACTGGCGCGGGCAAGAGGCCTATCCGTTCATAATAACGGATGGTCTCTGGATCCACGCACGTGGCCTGCCCAAGTTCGCCAATTCGCATATCAGCCCCTCAAAAAGAGCAGTATAAATCCTTGACCATGTAGTGGCTACAAGGTTTTTAATGGCAATTCATTCGGATTTTTGCAGAGAAGGATG
>NZ_JABBDR010000202.1 GCF_018854495.1 Acidithiobacillus ferruginosus | reverse complement strand
TATCCGCTGCCTAGGATGGCCCTACTTCTGGCCCTGATCGGTACCGCCATATGCACGGTATCCGGTTATCGCAACCTTTCCGATTATCTGTTCTTCGGCCTGCTGATGTCCCTGCTGGCCCTCGGCATGGGATTCCTGTTGTCCTGGGGGCTTGCCGAATTCTGGAAACGGGCGGCACAAAAATCCGGTTTCTGGCAACATTTCCTACGCCGCCGCCTGCGCCTGAAGGAAGATCAGCCGCTGCCGTGGATAACCTGGTTCAGTACGATAAGTTACACCGCCGTATGGTTGGGGGTGGCCGCCTTCGTCCTGCACGCCTGGGGCCTGACCCATACCGGATTTACATTGATCTGGAAATATTTTATTACCGGATTCACCATCGCCGGTTTTCACATCCAGCCCTTCCGCTGGGTGATAGCGGCGATACTGCTCGTCATCCTGTTCAACATCAACGCCCTGGTCCAGAAATACCTGTCCGATAACTCGCGGATTATCAGCCACATGGAAAGCGGAGCCCGCCACTCCGTCTTATCCATCCTCCGCTATGCTGGATTCATTATCGCGGTGCTGATCGCGCTCTCTACGGCCGGTGTCGCACTCGGCAACCTTGCCATCGTCGCCGGCGCCCTGTCGGTAGGCATTGGCTTCGGGCTGCAAAACATCGTCAACAACTTCGTATCCGGCCTGATTCTGCTGCTGGAACGCCCCATTCGGGTCGGGGACTGGATTAAGGTGGGCACGACTCAAGGTTACGTCCAGAAAATGAGCATCCGTTATACCCTGATTCTTACTTTTGACCGTACCGAAGTATTCGTTCCCAATTCTGAACTGATCTCCGGCCAGGTGACCAACTGGACATATACGGACAGCGTGCTGCGTCTCATGATCCCCTTCAACGTTGTCCATGATGCCGATATCCCGCTGGTAAAACAGTTGCTGGTGGCGGCAGGGCAGAATCATCCCGATGTCCTACAAGATGATCCGCGTGGCATTCCACCCACCGCGCTCCTGCTCGATGTCAGCGAAAATGCCCTGCAATTCTGTCTGCGGGTGTATCTGAACGACTGTAACAAGAGTTATAACGTGCAGACTGACCTGCGTGCTTCCGTGGTGGAAAGTCTGCTCCGCCATAACGTATCCCTGGCGCACCAGCAGCAGGACGTCCACATTATTCCCGACCGGATTCTACCTGCGGACGAGAACATGGCTCAGCCGACGAGGGGGCATTGACCATCAGGTGATCGCGATGGATCAACATTGGCACATCCCCTATCGCTTTGGGATCGTTCAGCCCGCGAATAAAGTGAATTCGGCGGCTCAGCGTCTCCATGGCCACAGTGTTGTTTGGAATCGTCATGCGAGCCTCGTACACAAGTTTTTCCGAGGTCATCATAGTCGTCATGGACTCGGGGATCGATCTACCGTCACCGAGTGATATCAGGAGAAGGCATAGGCCAGGCCGAGATCCATGCCCAGCAAGTTCGTGGAGGACGGCGGCTCAAAACTTCCCAGATGGATAGCGAGCGGGCTGTTCAGATGGCCTCCGGTATAGTTGAAGTGCGTGAAGTTCAGACCGCCAAAGACATGCCAGGGGCCAGAGAGTCGATAATCCACATCGACGGCGATCTTTTCCTCGCCGCTGGTGCCAAAGGGAGCATTTCCCAAGTACATGCAACACCATGAAGACCATCACTGCATGCCGGTCATGCCACCCACGGGATGCATCAAGCATCCCGCCAGCGAATCAATGCTGCGGCGGAATGACGACGCCGGCGAGGGCATCCTTGGTGCGGTCTTGGCGATGCTGGCCTTCATGGCCGCCAAAGCCGCGTCGGCTCGGCCATTGCCGCTAATCGCTGTGCTTGCCTTCGGATCCCCTCGAAAATTGGCTCCGAGACAGACGCCGGAAAATCAGCAGGGATTAGTTTCGGCAGTTCCTCTAGTACGTTTGGAACAGCCTTTAGCACCTGCTTGATGGTGCTTTCGAAATCTTCCCCCATCGCATTGCGTTTTGCCGCAGCATTCCAGTGCCTGCGGCGAATATCTTTCAACCGATAGTGCATGTTCTTCCCCCGTATCCCCATGGCTAAACTTAGTCGGCTCTCATCGAACTGATCCGGTCTACTGCCGACATGTGGCCAAGCGGACAGAACATCGTAAAGGGGTGCCAAGTGAAATCGCTCGCCAGCCTGCAACAGGATACTGAAATTCTTCGCGTGACCATCCGGGGCAGCCAGTAGCCAGAAGATCAAGTGCGCCTTGAGAAAATCCCGTCGATCAATTTCCGGGCGAGAACCACCGCGTAAAATTCCCAGAATTTCATCGATACCTGGGCCACCATGCGCCTGGTATTTCTTCGACGACGGCAGACCCAGCGCCTGACAAAAATCCTCTTGGGGTAATCGCGCCCACCAGGTAGATCGCCATACGCGATCAAAGCGCGTGACCACAAGAACCTTGTGTCGCCCGAACCGGGCTATCTGAGAGTGCGCCACAGGAATCTCAAATGCCTGAACGACCCTGGCGCAAAGCCACTCGTTCTCGACGGAGGAAGACAGGTCAACACCTTGTGGCATCCTTCCCAACGGCAACTTGAGGATGTGCGTTGTCGGAGTGCTGCCGCGCGGGGCACACCATTGGCCATTCTGCAGGAGCAGCGCTATTTTGTTCTGAACGCCAGCTAGTGAGATACGGAACTCGTCATCCGCTACACGAAACGGCATGGTTGCCGTAGCTTCGTCCAGTAATGCCTCTATCTGGGAATCTGATAAGGGATCCGCCCTTACTTCATGCACATCATCCGGAATTTCTCCGGCAGGCACGATCTGTACCGCACCTGCACAATCGCGTCCTATTTGCTGAAGCATCTCGAACGACTGGCCTGGGTGAACCCCAAAATGCCCCGCAATGCGTCGGCGCACGTCAGGATTTTCAGGCAGCAGATTGTCGAAAAAGGCTTCCACCCGTCCACCGCTGAACGGCCTGACGCCTTGGCTCAAGGGCAGTGACAGTGAGAGTGGGCGTCCTTGTGGATGGGTAATCCAAGCCGATGCATACCTGAATCTGTGTCCATCTCGCGGTGACACGGACCAGTTGCCCACCAAGATACCATTCATCCAGATATCCAAAAAACGGGATAGCGAAGGGCGACCGGGACGCCTTACCACGGTTCCGCCTCGTCATTACCCGTGTCCGCAACCGCGCTGTTCCCAGTGCGTATCTCCATTCTGGCATCAAGCACCATGAGCACCGTTAAAAACTGGTCAATGGATAACTTCTCCGGATGGGATTCGATGACCGAGATCCGCTCCTGAGACAACCCCATCTTTTCACCAAGCTGTTTCTGCGTCAGAGCGTGGTCTAACCGTAATCGCTTTAGCAGCGCCGCAAGTTGAGTCGGTGTTGCAATAATACTGGATCGTGCCATTGCGCCAACCTCACCATCATTTACGAATATACTTAGTTTATTCTCATTTAGTGGTTTCCGCAATTTATTTGTAGTACAGCATTTTATGTTACCTCGTTTTGTGTGCCACACGGTGCAAAGGTTTTTACTTTGAAACGGCAGGCTGCGGGATCGATCCATACCGCCGCCGTGCTATTCATCCCCGCCGGCAGCCGGACGGTGCTGACCATGGAGAATGCGGATGGCGGCAGGCGCACCCGGAATGTGCTTGCCGTCGCGCCCGGCAACCCTGGCGCGGTACGCGCCTATTATCAGCACCTGCTGCGCGTGCAGGGTTGGACGATGCGGCGGGCACGACGGATGTGTATCTGTGGGAGAAGAATGGCTAGCAGATCGCCTATCACGTCAACATTACTGCCGCCGACAATCTGCAAATCTTCGGGGATCTGCAGGGACTACTCACGGAGTTTCCGGGGGTGGCGGCGCGCACGACGGGGCGGCAAGTGGTGCTCTCCGGCAACGCCAGCACCGGTGAACTCAAACGCCTGAATCTTGCCATTCGCGCCTATCCGGGCGTGGTGAATCTGGTGCGTCCCGACACCGTCGCCATGAAGCGCATGGTGGTCCTCGACGTGCAGGTGGTGGACTTCAGCAAGAACGCCCTCGACAACCTCGGCATCAACTGGCAGACGAGCATCGTCGGTCCCGCCGTGGGTCTGGTCGGGGACTTCGTCAACAACTCCCTCTACCGTCTCGGCGACGTCACCCAGGGCGGACAGGCCGGCAACGCCCTGAACGGACCCCAGGGCGGCCTCTCCGGCCTGCCCCTGAACGTCCCGCCCTTTTCGAGCTACGCCGGCATCGTTTCCTCCATCACCGCGCAGATCAACCTCGCCGTGCAGAACGGACGGGCCTACATCCTCGCCAATCCGCGCCTGGTCACCCGCAGCGGCGGCACCGCCACCTTCCTCGCCGGCGGTGAGGTGCCGATCCCGGTGAGCGCGGGCTTCGGCGCGGTCTCGGTCACCTACAAGAACTACGGCGTGAAGCTCAAGATCCAGCCGGACGTGGATCACCAGGGCAACATCCTGGCGACGGTCAACACCGCCATCAGCCAGATCAATCCGGCGCTCACCGTTCAGGGCTATCCGGCCTTCCTGACCCGCAAGACGGATTCGGTGGTCAACGTCCACTCCGGCCAGACCATCGTCCTGTCGGGCCTGATCCACGCCACCGGCGCCAACAGCATCAACAAGCTGCCCTGGCTCGGGGACATCCCCATCCTCGGTACCCTGTTCAGGGATACCCAGTTCCAGCACAACCAGAGCGAACTGGTGATCTTCGTCACGCCCGAGGTGATCAATCCCAACTCGCCGGTGAACCGCGCCATGATCCGCCAGGGGCGGCAGGACATCACGCGCTTCAACCGCGACTTCCAGCACGGGTATTTTGTACCGGGCATCGGGCACGATCCCAATAAGGTGGGGTATCCGAACTTCACCTCCCATGTCGCCCCCACGGCGGCACCGGAGTCGGCACAGCCATGAAGACGCCGCCCTTCCTGCACGGGCAATCCGGTCAGGGCACGATCGAATGGATCATCGCCCTGCCAGCGTTGCTGTTGCTGCTGGGCGGCATCCTTCAGATCGCGCTGGTCTTCACCACCCAGTCCACCCTGGACTGGGCGACCTTCTACGGGGTGCGCGCCGCCACCCTCGATCACGGCAGCCTGCGGGCCCTGCGCACGGGGCTGGCCAAGGGGCTGATGCCGCTCTATCCCGGCGGCAAGAATCCGGGGGCCGCGCAGACCGCCCAGGCGTATGCATCGGCCTCGACCGCCGCGATGAATCCGGCGCAGGTGAATATCCAGGTGCTCAATCCCACGCCCGGCGTGATCCAGGCCTGGACCACCACGGTCAACAAGGACGGGCAGAATGTCAGCGAAGTGCCCAACAGCCGCCTGATCTATGCCGCGACCGGCCCCAGGGCGGGAGAGACCCTGCAGGCGGCGAATCTCTTCAAGGCGCGCATCCGCTACTGCTATCCCCTCATGGTGCCCTTCGTGAACACCGCCATCAAAGCGCTCATGACCGGCCCTTTCGCGCCCGCAAGCGCCTGGGACACGGCCTGTTATCAATCGGGCGGCATCCCCATCGCCGCCACCGCCACCGAACTCATGCAGTCGGCCCTGTATCCGCAGGAACTCCAGAACCAGGGGGCGCTCAGCAATTACGAATACCTTTCAGAGTAACAAATCGTTGATTACCAAGTTGTCACGATGAATCAGTACATCTTCCAGCACCTCAGGATCATCCGCCAGTTCATGACTCTGTTTCCGGCAGCAGCGGGCAGCGACCGGCGCGTCGAGATTGATCAAACCGCGGGCGATGTCCCGCCCCAACGGATCTTTGCAAACGACCAAATCGCCCCGCCGGAATGTACCTTCTACCGCGATAACTCCCACCGGCAGTAAGCTGCTTCCCTCCTCCAGAATCGCCCGGGCCGCTCCCCGATCCAGATGCAGCACTCCCTGGCTGCGCAGATGCCCGGCCAGCCAGCGCTTCCGCGCAGCCAGCTTAGGTAAGCGGGCATGAACGAAGGTGCCGATCGCTTCCCCCTGCTGCAAGCGCGGCAAGACTTCCGGACTACGTCCATCCGCAATGATCGTCGACGTACCAGAACGCGCGGCACGTGCCGCAGCACGCACCTTTGCCAGCATACCGCCCGTTCCCACCCGGGAACCGCCTCCCCCGGCAATGCGCTCCAGCATCGGATCGCCTGCTCCAACCTCCGTCAGGAGCGTTGCTTCGGGATGACTGCGCGGATCAGCGTCAAACAGTCCCGTCTGATCGGTAAGAATGACCAGGATATCGGCATCCAGCAGATTGCTCACCAGTGCCGCCAGGGTGTCGTTGTCGCCCAGATGGATCGCACTGTAAGAAACCACATCATTTTCGTTGATGATGGGCAGCACGTTCATGTCCAGCAGCGTACGTAACGTGGAGCGCGCATTCAGGTAGCGCCGGCGAGTACGAAGATCATCGTGGGTCAACAGCACCTGACCACAGTATAAACGGTCATTCTCGGGCTGCGCGCATTCCTGCAGCATCTTCTCATAGGTATGTATCAGGGCGGATTGACCAACGCTGGCCGCCGCTTGTCGGGCTTTGAGTGAAACCGGCCGATCTGTCCAGCCCAGGCGTTGCATTCCAGCGCTTACCGATCCGGAGGACACCAGTACCACTTCCACACCGCGGCGATGCAACTGCAGAATTTGCTGCATCCAAGCGTGTATCGCGGTGGTATCCAGATGCTGGCCGTCGTTCGTCAGCAGGCTGCTGCCAATTTTAATCACCCAACGCTTCGCATCCGTTTGCAGATTTGAACGATTCGACCATCGGTTAGGTTCTTTTGCCCGTTTTTTCCCGATGCGGTCCGTCATGCACCCCTCCTGTTCACCGAATAGATCTGTTATTGAAAAAATAAGCCCAAGCCGGTAGCGCCGTCACCCATTACCTGCTTACATGCTGCTCACGGCGCATCCGCTTCCCGCTTTCTGAAATGCTGCATGTAGGCTCTCATGGTGCTGTCCGCCACCGCCTGATGAATGGCCACATAAAATATCAGCAGACTCAACACGGCCACTGCCGCCATGCCGGAAAAAAATCCAAGCACCCCCGTTCCGCCCAGAACCGCCGGGCTCAGCCAACTGATTCCCCACAAACCCAGAAAATAGGGAATAATCCACCACATATACTGCCACCCCATTGCGGACCATCTGCCTTTCCGCCAGATGCCGGTGAGGGCATAAAAGATTAGCAGGACGAACAAAGTGCCGAAAATGAAATTCAGGGTATTCAGACCCGACCAGAACACGATCCAGCTTGCCACGACGAAGGTGAGCGGTGCGATAACTGGTGCTGCCCACAAGCGAAAAGGGCGCTCCAGATCAGGCATCGCGCGACGCAACTGAATCAGGGCAATGGGACCGATGACATAGGACAGTACCGTCATAGAAGCGATGTAACCCACCATTTTCTGCCAGGAGGGAAACGGAAAAAAGAACACCGCACCGACAGCGTACAGCAAAATCAGGCTGGCCCAGGGAACCCCATGCCGATTGATGCGTGCCACCCACTTGGGCGCTGCTCCGGTATCGGCGGTCGCCAGGGTAACCCGGGCTGCGGTGGTGGTATAAATCAATGCGGCCCCGCCCGGCGATACAAACGCATCAACGTACAGAAGCACGGCCAGCCAGCCAGCCCCCACCGCAGCGGCAAGGGCGGCAAAAGGACCGTTGATTCCAGAAAAATGGAGGTGTTGCCAGCCTCCTGCCGCCAAATCGGCAGGACGTATTGCACCAATAAAAGCTACCTGTAAAGCGATATAAATTCCCGATGCAATCAAGACGGAGCCGATAACGGCAATCGGTACATCCCGTTTCGGGTTTTTACTTTCTCCAGCCAAGTCGATAGCATGACGAAAACCCAGCAGGCTGAAAATCACACCGCCGGTGGCCACGGCAACGAACATCCCGTGAAAATCGGCCGTGGCATTCTGTGCATGCACCACGAAATTACCTGGGTGCCACGATGTGGCGAGCAACACCCCAATCGTCAGCACAGGAATCGAAATTTTCCACCAGGTAGCGCCATTGTTGATTTTCAACACCCAGCGCACCACCAGAAAATTGATGGCAACAAAGAAGGCCAGCAACACCAGCGCGACGGCGAAACCTTTGACACTGAGCAGGTCAGAATGCTGCTGCAGCAATCCCGGCAGGTAATTATTGGCGTAGGTCAGTATGGCCGTAACTTCGATGGGCGCGATGGTGGCGTAAGAGAGAAAGAGGATCCAGCTCCACATATGACCAACGATCGGGCCGTTTCCCACGTGGGCCAGATGAACCACTGCCCCGGCCCGGGGAATCAGCGGACCAAGTTCCGCAAAAACCAACGCCAGCAAAAGGATAGCGAAGGCGCCGATCATCCATGAACCGACCGCGTAGGGGCCTGCCTGCTGTGCCGTATACAGTGGTCCAAACAACCATCCGGAACCAATTGAAGCGCCCACACACGCCAGTATCAAACCTTGCAGAGAACCCTCTCGTCGCAGTCTGTTTTTTTTATTCTGGAGCTTTATGGATGCCATGATTTCTCCCGAAATGTGGTGAATATCACGGTGCAGAATGACCAAGGAATTGCGCGCTACAACTACACCGAATATTTTTAATATATATTACTGATAAATATTTACGTTTTTTATTATCACATTTCGCAACAAAAATGTCAACATTATTTATTTAACGTGCAAAATAATTAGCGTATTTCACATAAAAAATAACCTGATTAGCACGATTTTTCCGCTGCGCGGAGCCATCGCTCCGAACGAGGCCCGATACTGGCGGCGGCTCTGAGCAAGCTTGCAGGGAGATCGGCGAGACGGAAGCGACGATTGAAGCGATAAGTCACGGCGGAGAGATAACGTTGCGCGTATTTGCTGAATTTGAAAGCGTGGTAGGCGAACGGTGCTGATGCCAGCCAACGGCAGAAAGAAGCCGAAGTGATCGGGAAAGTCCTTAAAGGCACAGGCGACGGTCTCGCCGCTGGTCAAGTCTTCGGCCTCGAAGTGCGCGCCATCGGTGGCGAGGATGAACTTCGCCTTGGCCTTGGCCGTCGCCGGGCTGGTCTTGAGGGCGGCCAGCGTCTGCGTCACCCGCCCTGCGTCGCAGGTAAGAATGTGGATGTTACTGGTCTGGAGAACACCGTCGAGGTCGGACTTGTTCGACGCACCGGCGCGAAGGCGCTTGAGGGTCGTCGCCTTGTTGCCGAAGGCTTCCAGGAAGGCGTAGGGGAACTCTGCGGGGTCAAAGGGCTGCTCCGCAAGATCTGTGATGGCTTGTTCGATTTCTACGGCGTTCATGAGCGTGAATTCCTCATGCACCCTTCCAAGGGTTGATGACGGTCACGCCTGCCGCTTCATAGGGCGATGTGTCGCGTGATGCCACGATGAAGCCCCGCGATGCGGCAACGGCCGCGATGTAGCCGTCTGGCGTCGGGAAGCCGCGCCCGCCGTCCTTGGCCGTCACGGCCAGGTCGGCATAGTGGCGCGCTGCATCCGTGTCGAAGGGCAGGACCCGGTCCTTGAACAGCTCCAGCAGTTCGGTCAGGGCGCGGTCAAGCATGTTTTGGCGCTTGCCCGCCGGAAGCGCCCGGATGCCAAACAGCAACTCGGCCAGCGTGACGCTCGACAGATACAAGGTTTCCGCCGCCTGGTCGTTCAGCCAAGCCCTCACGGCTGCGTCTGGCTCCGGCTTCATCGCCTCGGAAACGACGTTAGTATCCAGGACGATCATTCAGTCGAAGCGCAACGGTTTGGCCGGCGTCTTGTCGCGCGCCCTCTCGAAAACGGTGAAATCTTCATTGGTCAACCCGATCTTGCGACCGATGGCGGCCAGGGCTTCCCCTACACGCACGCGCTTCTCCGGCTTGACCACGGATGCCAGAATCTCGCGCACCTCCGCTTCCGTGCTGCGGCCGTGCTGGGCCGCCCGCACGCGCAAAGCGCGATGCACGTCATCCGGCACATTCCTTACAGTCAGGATTGCCATGATTCAACACTCCTTGTTTGCTTTCCATGACTGCAATCATAGAACTATGCATTCACCCGTGCAAGGCTGCGTCAAGCTCTGTTAACCCAAAGCAGTAATGTCCCCTCCGGGCATTTCCAATGGGATGACCCAACGCCGGTTGGGGATCTGGAGCTTGTGAACAATGGCGAGACGGTTGAAGGCACGTTGATCCTCATGAGCGAGTGGCAGGCGAAGCTCCAGGCTTATCTTTGATGCGGAAGCTTTTTGGATTGCGCAATCCAAAGCAAAGGCGCTTCAGCTTATCGCGGTGGAATATGACGACAACGAGATCAGCACCCCATGTCTATTCTCATCGTCCTTCCAGCCAGTTTTCGACACTGAGGCCACGGATGCGATTGAACTCTCGTATATTGTCCGTGACCAATGTCATCCCGAGCGCGTAGGCATGAGCGCCAATCAATAGATCATTGAGGCCGATGGTCTGCCCTGCCGCCTCTAACTCTGTGCGGATACCGCCATATTCGGCATCGGCTGGAACATCCAGTGGCAGCACCGGGATTGTTTCAAGCACGCCTTCCACCTTGGCGAGCAGCTTGGCCGACCCTTTCTTTGCACAGCTGTAACGCAACTCGGCGGCGACAACGATGCTGGTGCAAACCTCTTTGGGATCAACCGTTTCAATGCGGCGCGCGGCCAGCCCGAACGGATTGCGGATAATGTCGCTCCGGAATCCGCACCGCCTGACTGCGATTGTTGCGGAATAGCTTGGCCTCCTTGGGCCTGGATGACGGCACGGGAACGGGCATGGTATCGGCTCCTGGCATATGCCATATTGGATATGCCTGCGCCATCAAAATCAAGGGCAGACAGGATCGAGCGGCGGCACATTTCGCCGCCCTGCGGGAGCCGCAGGGAGGGCTTTACCGTGCCAGACACCAAATCACTCCCACTCGATGGTGGCCGGCGGCTTGGATGAAATATCGTAAACCACACGATTGATCCCGGCGACCTCGTTGATGATTCGGGTGGAGATGCGACCCAGCACTTCATAGGGTATGTGCGCCCAGTCTGCGGTCATGCCATCCGCCGACTCCACCGCGCGCAAGGCGATGGTTTCATCATAGGTCCGCGCATCGCCCATCACGCCGACACTGCGCACCGGCAGCAATACCGCAAAAGCCTGCCAGAGACGGTCATACAATCCGGCGTCACGGATCTCTTCCATGACGATACGGTCGGCACGGCGCAGGACTTCCAGGCGATGTTCATCAATCGCCCCCAGACAGCGGATGGCCAAGCCAGGACCTGGGAAGGGCTGACGCCGGATCACTTCTTCGGGCATGCCCAGCTCACGGCCGAGTTCCCGCACTTCGTCCTTGAACAACTCACGCAAGGGCTCGACCAGTTGCAGGTGCATGCGCTCCGGCAAGCCACCCACGTTATGGTGAGACTTGATAGTCGCGCTGGGACCCTTAAACGAAACAGACTCGATCACGTCGGGATAAAGGGTGCCCTGGGCCAGAAAGTCGGCACCTTCCAGATGCTTCGACTCTTCCTCAAAAATCTCGATGAACAGATTACCGATGGCCTTGCGCTTCTTTTCGGGATCAGTGACATCTGCCAGCACATCCAGAAAACGCTGCCGGGCATCCACCACCTGCAGGGGAATCTGAAAGTAATTGCGAAAGACCGTCGCCACCTTCTCCGCTTCCCCAAAGCGCAACAGCCCGTTATCCACAAAAATGCAGGTGAGCTGGTCGCCGATGGCGCGATGAATGAGCACCGCTGCTACGGCCGAATCCACCCCGCCGGAAAGCGCGGCAATGACCCGGCCCTTACCCACCTGGGCACGGATCGTCGCCACTGCCGTGTCCACATAAGAGTGCATGGTCCAGTCACCAGTGCACCCGCATACGCCGCGCACGAAGGCCGTGAGCATCTCCGCACCGCGGGGGGTATGGGCGACCTCCAGATGGAACTGCACGCCATAGAAGTTGCGCGCAGGGTCGCCAATAGCCGCCAGCGGCGAATTGGCACTGCTGGCCAGTACCCGGAAACCATCGGGCACGGACTCAATCCGGTCGCCGTGACTCATCCAGACTTCTTCCGCAGCGCCTGCAGCCCCGAAGGGTAACAACGGGCCGACCGCTTCTTTTATCTGAATGTGCGCCCGGCCATATTCCCGATGCTCCGCCTTGCCAACTCGTCCGCCCAGTAAATGGGCCATCAACTGCAGACCGTAGCAAATACCGAGGATCGGCAGGCCCAGGGTAAACACGCCCAGATCAACCATGGGAGCGTCGGCATCATGTACCGAAGAAGGTCCGCCGGACAGAATGATCCCCTGCGCTTGCCACGCACGAATGTCCGCGAGTGGCATATTATAGGGATGTATTTCACAATAAACGTGGGCTTCGCGCACCCGCCGCGCAATAAGCTGGGTGAACTGCGAACCGAAATCGAGAATCAGGATACGTTCTTGCATGGTTCACTCCACCCGGTAATTGGGTGCTTCTTTGGTGATATTCACGTCATGGACATGGCTCTCACGCACGCCCGCCTGGGTAATCTTGATGAAGCGGGCACGGCTGCGCAGAGCCGACAAATCTTCTGCCCCCAGGTAGCCCATGCTGGAGCGCAAGCCACCGAGGAGCTGATGAATCACCTGCCCGGCCGGACCCTTATAGGGCACCCGGCCTTCCACGCCTTCGGGCACCAGCTTGGGGGCCTCCGGACTGGCATCCTGAAAATAGCGGTCGGCAGACCCCTGCTGCATGGCCCCCAGCGAGCCCATGCCACGATAAGCCTTGTAGGAACGACCCTGATAGAGTTCGATTTCGCCCGGCGCTTCGTCGGTACCCGCGAGCAGGCCACCGACCATGACCGCATGCGCCCCCGCGGCCAACGCCTTGGCGAAGTCCCCGGAATAGCGGATGCCGCCGTCGGCAATGAGCGATACGCCGGTACCTGCCAGCGCGTCCGCCACATTACTGATGGCCGTGACCTGTGGCACACCTACCCCGGCAACAATACGCGTCGTACAGATAGAACCCGGTCCGATACCCACCTTGACGGCATCAGCGCCCGCTTCCACCAGCGCCAGGGCGGCCTCTCCAGTAGCAATGTTGCCGCCGATCACATCCACGTCCGGAAAATGATTCTTCACCCAGCGTACCCGGTCAAGCACACCCTGGCTGTGGCCATGGGCCGTATCGACGATAATGACATCGACCCCCGCCTCCGCCAGCGCCTGTACCCGCGCCTCGGTACCTTCGCCGACGCCCACCGCGGCGCCCACCAGCAAGCGGCCTTGCCCATCACGACAGGCCAGCGGGTGTTCGGTAGCTTTACGGATATCCTTGACCGTAATCAGCCCGCGCAATTCAAAACGGTCATTCACCACCAGGATTTTTTCAATGCGATGCTGGTGCAGCAATGCCTTGGTGACATCCAGACTGGTTCCTTCCGGCACCGTGACCAGCCGTTCCCTGGGCGTCATGACACTGCTCACCGGGGCATCCATGCGTGTTTCAAAGCGCAGATCGCGGTGCGTCACAATGCCCTCCAGACGCTCGCCATCCACGACGGGCACCCCGGAAATTCCATGCACGGCCATCACCTGCAACACTTCGCGAATGCTCACATCGGCGCGGGTGGTAATGGGGTCTTTGATAACGCCAGACTCGAATTTTTTGACTCGCCGCACCAAAGCGGCCTGCTGGTCCGGAGACATATTCTTGTGAATGATGCCGATCCCGCCCTCTTGCGCAAGTCCGATGGCCATGGCAGCCTCGGTTACCGTATCCATCGCGGCCGAGAGCAGCGGAATGTTCAGCCGGATGCGTCGGCTGAGTTGGGTCGCGATCTGCACATCACGGGGGAGCACCGCCGAATGGGCGGGAACGAGGAGCACATCGTCAAAGGTGAGGGCTTCGCCGATCAGTTGCATAGTGATTCACCTAACAAGAAAGGGGCCGGGCCATTGCGTCCCAGCCCCATGGTTCAAGGCATTCCGCACTATACCGAAGCGGATATGAATTTTCCAGCCTCGTTTGACGAGACGGGCGCACTCTTGTAATTTTCTGCGATGACTCCATCATCTCCACGACCAGACCCGCAACGCAGCATCGTGACTGCTTCCATCATCGTTCCATGCCACAACGAATCCGGGAGTCTCCAGACTCTCTACACCCGTGTCCGTGCCGTCATGGACGAATCGGGTGAGCCATGGGAGATGATTTGCATCAATGACGGCAGCGGAGATGATACACTGTTGCAGTTGATCGCCCTGCATCACCAGGATCGGCGGGTCAGAGTTATTGATTTATCCCGGAATTTTGGCAAGGAAGCGGCACTTACCGCCGGGCTCGATGCCGCACAGGGAGAAGCCGCCATTCCGCTGGATGCTGACCTGCAAGACCCACCCGAACTGATCCCCGAGCTTCTGGCCCGATGGCGGGAGGGATTTGATGTGGTGAACGCCGTTCGTCTCTCCCGCGAAGGAGAATCGTGGCTCAAACGCGCCTCTGCGCATGTCTTTTACCGGATCATCAATCGCATGAGCGACGTGGAGATACCGCCGGACACGGGTGATTTCCGGCTGTTGTCCCGGCCGGTTCTGGAGGCCCTGCAGGCGCTTCCCGAACGCAGACGATTCATGAAGGGTTTGTTTGCCTGGGTCGGCTTTCGCAGCACGAATGTGTACTACCATCGTGCGCCTCGCCATGCGGGCAAAACCACCTGGAGCTATTGGCGGCTTTGGAATCTCGCCGTAGAAGGTATTACTTCCTTTAGCCAGGTACCATTACAACTTGCCGCTTATCTGGGTTTTGCGGTTTCGCTGTTGGCCTTTCTTTATGCCGTCTGGCTGGTAATCAGCACCCTGGCGTATGGAAACCCGGTAAAAGGTTATCCATCCATCATGGTTACCCTGCTGTTCCTGGGTGGTGTGCAGCTCATGGCCCTGGGGGTGATCGGTGAGTACCTCGGTCGCATCTATGAGGAAAGCAAGCACAGACCGATTTACCTGGTCAGACAAGTGTGGGGCGGGGAGCATCCCCCCCAGGCTGTTCAGCCGCAGGACCATCCCTGAATGGGTTTTCAGCGCGCCGCGTCCAATATGCGTTCCAGCGTTCAAGGTACCCGCTTTCCCGCAAACACTGCTTTTCCCTAACTTTTCAGGTACACTGTCGCCCAGATTACCGCCTACCAACCCAGAGATCGCCCTTGGTATCCATAAAATCATTTATTACCAAGCAGTTGAACCTGCCCGACAGTGCCGTCGAAATGGCGGCGGCGCCCTCCTCGTTATCGCCCGGCATCCCCGGTGCGCGGGTCACACCGCGCAGTCAGCACAACGTATCCCGGTTGCAGATCAGCGACAGCGCCCTGCAAGTGCTCAATGGCCTGCATCGTGCCGGCTTTCAGGCCTATCTGGTGGGCGGCAGTGTCCGCGATCTGCTGCTCGGACGGGAGCCCAAGGACTTCGACGTCGCAACAGATGCGCACCCGGAACAGGTCCGCAAGTTATTTCGCCGCAATGCCCGACTGATCGGCCGACGGTTCATTCTGGTCCATGTGCAGTTTGGCAACGAGATCATAGAAGTAGCCACCTTCCGCGGCAGTGCGAACGGCAAGGAAGACGAATCCAGCGAGCACAGTGAAACGGGACGCATACTGGCAGACAACGTCTACGGTTCCCTGGAAGAGGACGCGCGGCGCCGGGATTTCACCGCCAACGCGCTCTATTATAATATTGCCGACCGCAGCATTCTGGATTTCTCCACCGGCATGGAAGATTTGCAGGCCGGCCGACTGCGCGTCATCGGTGACCCGGAACAGCGCTACCGGGAAGACCCTGTGCGGATGCTGCGGGCCGTCCGTTTTGCCGCGAAGCTTGGGTTCACTCTGGATGCTGCTGCCCAGGCACCGATAGCTGCCTGCCGGGAACACCTGCAAGAAGTGCCTTCGGCGCGGTTGTTTGAGGAAACGCTGAAACTTTTCCTGACCGGCCATGCGCAGACCAGCTTTGAGCACCTGCGCCAGATGGGATTGTTTGCGGCCCTGTTTCCACAGGTGGATGCGCTTCTGGACGACGCACGATACGGCTCCGCCCGCATCCTCCTGCAGGGTGCCTTGCAGGGCACCGATGCGCGGCTGCTCGACGGCAAATCGGTGACGCCCGCGTTTCTCTTTGCCGCGTTGCTCTGGCCTGCCCTGCAGCAGGAACGAGAACTGCTGGAACAACAGGGGAAGCCCGAGACAGTTGCCCTGCAGCAGGCCGCCAGCGGCGTTCTGCAGGAGTGCGCGGGGCGGGTCTCGGTCCCCCGCCGCTTCGCCCTGCCCATGCGTGAAATCTGGGACTTACAGGCGCGTTTCGTGCGCCGTGGCGGACGTCGCCCCCATGCACTGCTAGCCCATCCGCGTTTCCGCGCCGCCTTCGATTTCCTGAACCTGCGCAGCCAGGGCGGAGAAATACCCGCCACTTTGGTAGAATGGTGGGAACAGTTCCAGACCGCAGATCATGATGGCCGGCGCACCCTTATCGAACGCGCCCGCCTCGAAGAAACGGGACAGGAACCCGCGCTGGGACCACTTCCGGCAACTTCGCGGCGCCGCCCTCGGCGGCGACGGCGCAGCAATCATGCGAAACAGGGCGAAACCTCCCAGCCGGGCGGCTCAGACGACGGCCATGACGACGGACAAGCCGGCAACGATTGATCCCGGGCCCGCGTCTCCACTATGGGGCAAACCGCGCTGAACCCTCACCAGACCATATCCGGCACCGACAACCCCCCGCCCGCTGCACAGATCCACCGGTTGCTGCGGCAGCACTGGGGCGAGGCGCGCCTGCAGCGTCTGCACGACATCGGCAGAACCGCTGCAAAGCTCGGCACGCCGGCCTATCTGGTGGGTGGTTGCGTTCGCGACCTTCTGCAAAACCATCCTGCACCGGACACAGACCTGGCCATAGAGGGGGATGTCCGCGCCGTCGCCGAAGCTTGTACCGCCCAGTTGTCCGGCATGCAATGTACCTATCATCCACAATTTGGTACTGCCATCCTCGAGTACCCCGACGGATTCCGGCTGGATCTGGCGCGTTGCCGCGTCGAGCATTACCCTGCACCCGCCGCCCTGCCGGAAGTACGGCCCGGCGATATTGTCGCGGATCTTGCCCGCCGCGATTTCACCATCAATGCCATGGCCATCTCCCTGGATCCGGGTAGTTTTGGTGACTTCCTGGACCCCCATGGGGGACGCATGGATCTGCAACATGGCCTGCTGCGCGTGCTGCACCCCCTTTCCTTTGTGGATGACCCCACCCGCATACTGCGTGGACTGCGTTTTGCCGTACGTTTTCACCTTCGACTGGAACCTGGTACCCATGTCCTGCTCAAGACGGCGCTGGCCCGGGATATTTTCGCCCGGCTCAGCGGCGCACGTTTATGGCGTGAGCTGAAGTATGTGCTTGAACTAGACGATCTCGCCGGGGTTTTCGAAAAGCTGGATGCCTGGCAGTTATGGCCCCTGTTGCGTCCGGTACCACCGAAGTCGGAAACGCTCCTTTCCAGCATGCAGCGCGGTCAACAGGAGATCGCCTGGTTTCACCGCCACTGCCCTGGCGAGAAACTTTTCGATACCGCGGTGTTGCTGACCCTGATCTGGCGGCATATCCCTTGGGCGGAGGCGGAGAAACGCTTACACTGTTGGCCTGTGACCGACGGTCACCATATTCTGAGGGATCTGCAATTCCTGTCCGAAGTGTCGGAGGCCCTGGCGAAGGCCACTCGCCCCAGTGCGGCGGCGCAATTATGGGCGTCGCTGTCGCTACCCGGCATACTCGCGCTGCTTGCAGAGCATCCGGAAAGCGACGCCGTTGCCGAAAGTGGCCGCCACTATCTGCTGAAGCAGCGTGGTCTGAAATCGCCGCTCAGTGGTCGGGATCTGCAAGCCATGGGCTTGGCGCCCGGCCCTCAACTTGGTAAGGTACTGCGCCGCCTGTACGAAGCCCACCTGGATGGCGAGATCGAAGATAAGGAAACCGCGCGACAATGGCTTATCAGACAAGGCATCCTGCCGTCCATCCAACCGTGATCGCCTGGATCAGCATTGGCAGCAACCTGGACCTGCCCGTGGCGCAGGTGCGGCATGCGCTGGAGTCCCTGGCCGCCGTACCCGAAAGTACCTTGCTGTGGCATTCCCATCTCTACCAGACGGCACCCGTGGGTGGTGTTCCACAGCCTGCGTTTGTCAATGCGGTCGCCCGCCTGCAGACGGCGTTGCCGGATCGCGATCTCCTCAGCCATCTGCAAATGCTGGAGGCTGCCGCGGGGCGCCGCCGCGCCGAGGAAATTTACTGGGGTCCGCGGGTGTTGGACCTCGACCTGCTGAGTTATGGAAGCACACACTCCACCGATCCGGAACTCACCCTGCCCCACCCCC
>NZ_JABBDR010000201.1 GCF_018854495.1 Acidithiobacillus ferruginosus | reverse complement strand
TTCCTGGGTGGCGATCAGGTTTTGCTTCAGCAAACGCCGGAGAATGACCACCCGACGGCTCTGCTGCCATCCGGCAAGTTGAATGCTGTCCTCGCGACCTTCCCAGCCTTGTCCGGCGCTCATCCAGTCGCGGCGGGTAAATGCTCGCTGCAACAGACGTTTAACGCGAGGTGATTGACGCAATTTGAAGAGATAGGGTTGCTGCCGGGTCTCCATCTCGCGGATGACGGCATCATTGCCAAAGCCACAGTCGCCACGTACCAGATAAGGGTGCTGTTCAGCACTCAGGGCGTCCAGTACGCGGTTAAGCCCTGGTTGGGCATGGTTGGAGGTCGTGGTGTTGCCAGCCGTGACTTCCACATCCAGCAGCAGACGCAGATTGCCCATCCAGTACGCGTGATAGGCGTGGGA
>NZ_JABBDR010000200.1 GCF_018854495.1 Acidithiobacillus ferruginosus | reverse complement strand
GGGAGCGGGTACTGGCTGGCGACGGCGATCACCCGTCTCTACCCGGCGGATGCCGCACCCGCCCGGGTCCCGTTGCTGATGCGTGGCCAGGTGAGTGCGCTCGATCCGGGTCAGGACACATTGGCAGTCGGCGCAACGCGACTCCGGGTGAACGGGGCACTGCTCCAGCCCCTCCGGGTGGGTCAGTCCGTGGTGGTCCGGGGTACCTACGCCGACGGGCGGGCTCAGATCGAGAGCGTGACCCCCGCCGCCCTGGCAGCGCAGGATGTCGGCAACCAGGTGTCCCTGGTGGGTTACCTGGATCGCGGGGATAACGGCTGGACCAGCGACGGCATGGCCCTGGACCAGAATGGCCGGACCATCTACCACAACGGCGACGCCGCGGACATGCGGGCAGGCAGCCTGGTCGCCATCAGTGGGCAGGTCAAAGCCCCGGGTGTCATCGCGGTGGAAAGCGTCACCTTCCGCGTCAACCCTATGGACTTCGATTTGCCCGCACTGCCGCGACCTCAGATCCGTCCTGAAATCGGACGGCCTGAAATCGAGGCACCCGAAATCGAACGACCCGAAATCGCTTCGCCTGAGGTGCCTCAGGTCGTGCGCCCCCAGGTGGAGCGTCCCGATGTTACCGATTGACGTTGCCTTGTGAAGGAGGGCCCACGTATTTCCAACCTGCATATCCGCTGCCATCCTGCTGGCGGCCAGCATTGCCCCGCCTTCGGGGCGCAGCATTTCACGATAGGCAACATGCTGCCTTACGAGGATTCATGCCTGCGACTACGCTAGGCGTCGGTAAAACCATCTCTTCACTCCTTCCACCGCCATCAGGTACACGACGACCATGGCCATAAGTATCGCGAAGAAATCCAACGGCAGTGCCACAAATCCCAGCGTGGCGCCTATCGGGGTCAAAGGCAACAGGGCTGCCACCGCGACCACGGCTAATGAGGTTCCCGCCAGCAAAGGGTGCGGACGGCTGGTCAAGGGATTGAAGCGGGTACGAATGACGAATATTACCAGAACCTGGGTGGCGATGGATTCGATGAACCAGCCGGTGTGGAACATCTCCTCACCGGCATGGAAAACGTGCAACATGACATAAAAAGTGAGGAAGTCGAAGAGCGAACTGATCGGGCCGATCACCATCATGAAGTTGCGAATGAAGGCCATATCCCACTCGTGAGGTTGCGATAAATAGCTTTCATCCACATTGTCCAGTGGAATCGGAACCTCCGAGAGATCGTAGAGGAAGTTGTTGAGCAGGATCTGTACCGGCAGCATGGGCAAAAACGGGATGATCAGGGTGGCACCAGCCATGCTGAACATGTTCCCAAAATTGGAGCTGGTGCCCATCATGATGTACTTCAATACGTTACCGAAGGTGCGTCGCCCTTCTCGAATGCCTTCGTACAACACATCGAGGTCGCGTTCGAGCAGGATCATGTCCGCGGCATCTTTGGCCACGTCCACCGCGCCGTCCACGGAGATCCCCACATCTGCGGAATGGAGCGAGGGAGCGTCGTTGATGCCGTCGCCGAGAAAACCTACGACGTGGTGGCGTGCTTTGAGGGCCAGGATAACGCGGTTTTTTTGTGCGGGGGTGACGCGGCAAAATAGGTTCGCCTCCTCCACCAGCGCCTGCAGGGCAAAGTCGTCCATCTTCTGGATCTCGGCGCCGGTCAGGACCTTGCTCACAGGCAGGCCGATCTGCGCACAGACGTGACGGGTGACCAGGTCGTTGTCACCGGTGACAATCTTCACTGCCACACCGCTTTTTGCCAAATCGCCAACCGCACGGGCTGCCGTTTCCTTGGGGGGATCCAGGAAAGCGGCAAAGCCGGCAAATACCAACTCGGTTTCATCGCCCACCACTGCGTGGGGATGGTCAAGCGGCACTCGTCGCCAGGCGATACCTAGCACTCGGAAGCCCTTCTGTCCCAATTCATCGCACAACGCCCCCGCCCGACTCCGAGCCGGTGCGTCGAATGGCGTTTGGACCCCGTCCGCCTCATATGCCACGGCAAGTCGAAGTACGTCCTCGGGAGCACCCTTCACTACCAGAAGCCGGCTATCGTTTTTTTCCACCAGCACGGAGACCCGCCGCCGCTCGAAGTCGAAGGGTGCTTCATCAATTTTTCGCCAGGCGCTGACGTTGATTTCCTGATGGGCGAGAATGGCATCGTCCAGAGGGCTTTTCAGACCTGTCTCGAAGTGGCTGTTGAGATAAGCTAGTTCCAGCACCCCTTCGCTCTCCCGCCCCATGGGATCCACGTGGCGCTCAAGCCGGATGTGGGCCTCGGTGAGTGTTCCCGTCTTGTCCGTGCAGAGCACGTCCATCGACCCCAGATTCTGCACCGACGCCAAGCGTTTCACGATCACCTTTTTCCGGGCCATCCGGATAGCCCCGCGCGCGAGGGTAACCGAAACGATCATCGGTAGAAGTTCTGGCGTGAGACCTACGGCCAGGGCGACGGCGAACAGAAAGGACTCCAGCAGGGGGCGGTGAAACGCGGTGTTGACGAAAAGCGCGAACAACGCCAGAAAAACCGTTAGGCGCATGATCAGCAAGCCGAATTGGCGTGTGCCCCGTTCGAAGGAAGTGGGGGGCGGCTTGCTGGCCAGGCTGTCGGCGATCTCGCCGAGGGCGGTGCCCAGGCCCGTGCGGCAGACCAGGATAGTCGCCTTGCCGCTGATGACGGAGGTGCCCATAAAGGTCGCATTATCGGCGGTATCTAGATCCGCCTCGCCGGAAAGCTCGATCGCATGCTTTTCCACCGGATACGGCTCGCCGGTGAGGAGCGCCTGGTTGACAAAAAAATCCTGCGCCTCGATTAGTCGCCCGTCTGCGGGGACCGAATCGCCTGCGGCCAGCAGCACCACATCTCCTGGCACCACCTCGAAAATCGGAATGTCACGCGGGCGACCATCACGCAGGACCGTGGCGCGCACGGCGACGGATTGCTTGAGTCGCTCGGCCGCCTGCCCAGCGCGGTATTCCTGCACCGTGTCCAGGGCCACGCTCATCAACACCATGGCGCTGATGATCAGGAAGCTGGCCCTGTCGCCTGTCACGGCAGAAATCGCGCTGGCGACCAGAAGGATAATGACCAGGGGATTGCGAAAACGAGAGAGAAACAGCCGGAGGAGCGTGCCGCGCAGCGCGGGTCGTAGCGCGTTTCGGCCGAAAGACGCTAATCGCGAAGCTGCTTCTTCCGATGTTAAGCCGCGAGGGCTGGTATCGAGCGCATGAAAAAGGTTTGGCAAAGGCTGTCGCCAAAAGGCCGCTTCCACTTCCGTGGGCTCAGGCATGGCTCACCTTGCGTTAATTGGTCGGGGCGATAGGATTTGAACCTACGACATCCTGCTCCCAAAACACCGTGTTAAGCTTGCGTAACAACATGAATAGAAAAAGAGTATCAGATCTCTCCAGCTTCTACAATTCGGTAATGCGTTGAGTATAACTCATTGTATTGTAAGTTGGGCATAAGGGCGTTGTAGAAGGCTAAAACGTCCAGCTACTTTCCGATTCTCGAGAGTGAGGAGCTAGGCCCATACGCCCTGACGCTGGACGCCATCGCGGCCAAGGGCGCGCTTGCACGGGTCATCCTGCCTGCGACCATCAACGCCCAGGGCAAGCGGGACGTGGCGTTTCTGCGGTCGCGCTGCCGGGCGGAATGCCGTTGCTGCAAGGCGCCGACAATCAGGTAACGGCTACGGCCGCGGGGCAGGGGCGCAATCCCGCAACGGGCGCAGCCATTGATATCCCCCCGGAAAAGCCCGCCGTTCAAGGCTTGCAGCCTGCAGGGCGGGGAAAGTCCTCAAGGAAGCGGTTAAAGGATGAGTTCCACGGTGACCAAAAAGATCTGACGGATCGTCTGGTGGATACGTTGGGTTTGACCGGTAAAGAGAGCAAGGCGTTGGTGGAGTCATTCTTCGACATCTTTTGCAGCACGCTGGCGGCCTGCAGCCTGCAAGGCCGGCGAGGACGTGAAGCTGTCGGGCTTCGGTAACTTCACGCTCCGGGACAAACGCCCGCGCCCTGGCCGCAATCCCAAAACCGGCGAGATGATTCCTATAGCGGCAAGGCTTGCAGCCTGCAGGGCGGGTGGTGACGTTTCTGGCGAGCCAGAAGGTCAAGGAGGCGTGTCTTGCTGGCGTATAGGTTGATGGATAACTTCGCCCCATTGTCATAAAATGCTTATCAATATCAGACTAAGGGAAATCCAAAATGGATATGTATCGCGATAGGCTTACTAGAGACTTCGGCCATGACGTTGGATCTGTTGTTGGTTGCGGATTAGATCGACTTGATCGCTTAATGAGTGAGGCTGAGATCAGGCAAGCGATTGACTACTACAATGAAAACAAGGCGCAGATTGATGCTTTACCGTTAAATGCTCGTAGAGAAATGATTACAAATCGTTTCTGCAATCCTGTTTAACTTACTGATTCCATAGAAATGACACGAACTTTTAAGCGAGGTTTGTTAGAATTCATTGGAAGTCCGGAAATAATACGCGAGTGGGCCACAGATAACTCACTAACACCGTTCAGCCATGTTCCAGAGACTGCTTGTACGGACTCGTATAATAGATGGCTGCATCTTCGGCTACCAAAATTATTTACGGAAATCTGCAAAGACAAAGAGAAGGGCGTGGCGAGCTATGATATCCGCGAAATACAGAGTTTATCCGATGGAAAAGGACTTCATCCGGACGATAACGAGGGGCATGTCGACATGCTTCATTGGGGCGAAATCGGTTGCAAAGAAATGCGATCTGAGTCCGCTGATGAATATGGGGAAACACCAGATGCAGCATGGTCTGCATTAAACTGGTTTACCAAAACGCGGTTCCCTCGCGGAACTGAATATATATTCTGTACATTTGGATGGGACCGACGACATCGGTCCCATCTATGCATCGCTGATGGAGCCCATCACTTGGGTGTGGCATATTATTTGGCGACAAAACTAGATATTGAAATGACATTAAGGGCCAGATGGATAGAACACTACATCGATAGGAGAGACATAATAGAGCTTAATAAAAATTTTATATCCATATTGATTCACGAAAGTGACATATCGAAAGGCCAACCTGGATTTCGTTTTTGTGATGTATTACAAAAAGCAAATAACCGTAATTTTCGTGGAATATGGTTTGGAGATTCGCAGCGCGCGCCGCTATTCGGGTTTAGGCCGATCATGTTTAATCGGGCATCTAAAAACTCAAGCCGCATAGCTTCTATTTTGCTCGAAGAAGGGGCATTTGATCTTGGTGGCGCTTTGTTTAATGATAGCTCTGCCTTATAATAATCTATCGGCATACACACAACCGCGATGAACCACAAGGCAGAGGACCCGTGCTAAGCAGTGGCTGCAACATTCAAACGGATGGCGTCCACAATCCACTGAAAACAAAAAATCTGATCAAACTTAGAGGAAACTATGGCTAAACGCTGGGCGTTGTGGGCGCTATTCGCGGTACTTTCTGTTGCGGCACTCATCAGCAGTTTGGGAACGGCGTTTCAGACGCTGCCGTTGAATCCCGACATGGCGGAGATGGCGCTGATCTATCAAGGCATCGTCCACCACGGCTGGCGTTTCCCGTTCACCTGGCGTTTCACCCAAGACAACCAGATCCTGAGCCTGCTGCCTTTTGCGCTGATCTTCTATGCCTTGGCTGGAGTTTCCGGGGCATCCATCATCATTCAGGGATGGCTTGTTTTCGTTGTGAATGCCTTGTTAACGGGCCTGCTCGTTAAAGTGGCCACCAAATCTTGGAGTTGGGCGGGGCTGGCATGGTTGCTCGCTTTATTGGCCAGTCCTATGGCCATAGGACAGCCCGCCATCCTGGCCTACCCGGTTACCCACAACAGCGTATGGGCATTTGGGTTACTCGGTGCCATTGGCCTGATCCGGTATTTTACTGACCGCCCAGGATGGTCGCTTCCGCTGTTGTTGGTATGCGTGGGCGTGGGCACGATCTCTGATCCCTGGTTCGATGCCGCATTCACAGCACCCGTCTTACTGCTCGCGTGGAAGTCTCCCAAGTGGTTCCAGGCAGACAAAACAATGCGGCGCGTGTTGATCAAAGCTGTAATTATCACTTACGTCGCTGGCCGCATCGCTTACTTCGGGCTCGAACTTTTACACATGGTTCCTGGACGTGGCATAGGTTTCGCTTCCCTATCGGCCATGGTGCATCACCTAGTTCTGCTCGCCAAAAGCACGGGGATACTTTTGCAGCTTTACCCCTTCCCGAGTGGTGGGCTGGCATGGATGTGTTAACGGACAAAAAAGTATCATCCCGGACAAAATAGTTTCATCCTGAACAAAAAAGTATCATCCCCGACAAAAAAGTATCATCCTGTGTTTTCAGCTTTGGAGTGAAGGTGTATGCTGACTCACAGATCATCAGGTTGGGGATACCTGCTATGGCTCGCCGGCGTTACGCGTTTGATGAAGACAAAATCGCGCGCTTCCAGAAAGAAGGGCGAGGGCGAGGCCGCGGTACAAGTTACAAGCCGTGGCTGACCATACAGGATGTGGCCTCCCATGGCCGCTCACATCGAATTGCCGGAATCAAGACCGGCCGCGTACACCACCTCCTCTCCGACATTGAGCGAGATACTTTTTACCAGTTTGACTGGGCGGATACCGTTACGGACATCCGCGAGCAGTATCCCCTCGACCGTGAATACACCCGCCGTATTGCCGCGGATCTCGATATAAAGCATCCGCGAGACGCCGCTACAGAAATAGTCATGACTACGGATTTTTTGGTCGATATCGCTTATGAAGGGAAGCTGAAGCAGTTGGCCCGTGCCGTCAAGCCCGCCAGCGAACTCGAGAAACCTCGCGTCATTGATAAGCTGGAAATCGAACGGCGCTATTGGGTACAGCAGGGCGTGGACTGGGGAATCATTACTGAGCGAGATATCCCCGAAGCAATAGTCACCAACATTGCATGGCTGCATCCCTATATTACCCTTGACCAATTGACCGCGCCTTACGAAGGTTACTATCAAGAAAAGGCACGCCTGCTGTTGCGGGCACTCCCGTCCCATCCCGCAACCACCTTGAGGCAATTCTGTCTGGCCATGGACCAGCAACTTGCTATGCATGTGGGCGACAGTCTCCTGCTTATCCGTCACCTCTTGGCACGGAAGGCGATTTCCTGTCCCATGGATACGGCTATTACGGACACCTGGCCATTGCGTCAATTTCAGGTGCCCACGGATGAATCCAGGAGGGCCAGCGGATGAAGGATTTGTCTGTGAATCTTTTGCTGGAGTTTCCGGAGGAACACCGAGTTGAGCGTGTGCTCTGGATTGATCCGGGAATGCGGGGTCTGTATGTCATCGACATTCGCGATGCCAATGCCCTGCCAGAATTCTATCAAGCGGAGGAAATGGAGAAGATGCGCGATGCCGGCGAGTGGCGTGTGGTTGAGAATGACCCATGGCTACTCGCACTGGCGGATGAAAACATATCAGATGTCTACCGGGACAAACGCGACTCCGCCTGGGAGACGATTCGTCCGCTGATTTTTGATCAACCGGCCATTTTCGATGCCATTGCCCGTAGTGAAGCGGTTAAAAGAGGCATGGAAGAATCTGGAGTAACCAAGCAAACGATTTACCGTTTTTTGCGCCGGTATTGGCAGCGCGGCATGACACCCAACGCTCTACTGCCTGATTATGCGCGGTGTGGTGGGCTGGGCAAAGACAAGTCCGTTTCTGAAAAAAAACGCGGGCGCATTCCTGATCGAGACGATCTGGGCGTCAACGTGACGTCAGAGATGCGGCAGCTATTTCGCGCTGTTGCCACAAAGAAGTTCATCACCAATAGTCAGTTGGATTTTCGGGGTGCCTACGACGAGCTGATTGCCGATAATTTTTGCGAACGCGTCATCAACGAACACACCGGCCAGCAGGAACTGGTTCCGCAAAAATATATTCCCAGCTTGCGGCAATTCCGCTACTGGTATGAGAAGGATAACGACGTCTTCCGTCTGGATCGTATACGCCGCACCCCCAGAGTATATGACAAGGATATGCGGGCAATCCTGGGATCCTCCACGGCCGAAACCGTTGGCCCGGCATCGCGTTATCAGATTGATGCCACCATCGCGGACGTATACCTGGTTTCCAGATACGACCGCACCATGATCGTGGGGCGACCCGTACTCTATATCTTGATAGACGTTTTCAGCAGAATGATTACGGGCGTATACGTGGGCCTGGAAGGTCCGTCCTGGGTCAGTGCGATGATGGCGCTGACGAACGCCGTAACGTCAAAAGTGGCCTATTGCCGTCAGTTCGGTGTTGATATTCAGAACGCGGATTGGCCGTGTCAGGCCATGCCCGACGTATTGCTGGGCGATAAGGGAGAAATTGCGGGCAAGACCATAGAGACGCTCATCAAGAATTATCAGGTGCACGTCGAGAATGCCGCACCGTACCGGGCGGACTGGAAAGGCATCGTGGAACAGCGGTTTCGTTTGCTTCCCGCGCGTTTCAAGGCCTTTACGCCGGGCTTTGTTGCTCCGGATTACCAAGAGCGCGGCGCCAGGGACTACCGCCTCGACGCGACTCTCGATATAGACCAGTTCACCCGCATCATTCTCTGCTGCATTCTGTATTACAACAATCAGCACCCGCTCAGTGAATATGAAAAGTCACCGGATATGATCGCCGACCGGGTACCGGAAATTCCTTGCGAGTTGTGGGAGTGGGGTGTTGCCCATCGTAGTGGTAGCTTACGCGCATTCGCGCCGGAAAAAGTCCAGTTGAGCTTGATGCCGAGCGACGATGCGACCGTCACCGCTACAGGAATCCGCTATGCGACCTGCTTTTACACCTGTGAAAAAGCGATGGAAGAGCACTGGTTCGAACGCGCACGCCAAAAGGGACGCTGGAAAGTTCGCATCTCCTATGATCCTCGCCACATGGACGAGATTTATCTGCACGAAGACGTCAAGCGCGGGAAATTTATCCCCTGCACGCTCACAGAGAAAAGCCGTCATCATCGGGGTCGAATGCTATGGGAAATTCTTCAGGTAAATGGCGAAGAGAGGCGAAGCCAAAGGAATCATGAGCCGCAAGCCCTTCGTGGCCGCATCAACTTGAATGAAAAAATTAAGGGGATCGTGAATGAGGCGGAAGCCATGCGATCGGAAGCACCCCCACCCTCTGGCAGCGCGCGTCAGCGGATAGGAAACATCCGCGAAAATCGTAGCAAGGAGAGTCAGGAAAACAGAAAGCGGGAGGCTTTCAGGATGCTTCCTCCCGGTGAGGAAGCGCCGGGAACTGCGGCAGTCCTGCCTTTTCCCAAAACAAAAGAGACCGACGATTATCGTCTCCCCGGGATAGCGGATATTATGCGCGGGCAACGGGAGGATCAGGGCGATGACGACCACGGCGGATGAGGACCTCACGTTGCCCGAATATCGGGATAACCCCTTTATCGCGAAATTGCCGCCTCCCATGTCAACGCATGATGCCTTGCTGGCCATGGCGGCTCCACCCACCTTCAACGCGGCGGAGCGTGATTATCCCGCGCATCTGCGCGCCCATTGCATCTCGCGGCTTAAAGGCTATTTTGAGCCGCTGGAAACCCACCTCAGCCTGGAAGCAAAATTTGGCCTTCTGATCCGTCAAGGTTATCTGTGTCGCAACCCCACCACGGCTGACTATACCCGCCGCGTCCGGGAAGGCGCTACCCGGGTATTTGAAAAGGATCTCATGGCCGGCGGACGTTCTGTCCGGTCAACCGCGAGCAGTTTTGCGCTGATTGGATGTTCCGGCATTGGCAAAAGCTACGGCATGGCCAGAATATTGGAGTTATATCCGCAAAAAATTCACCATGCCGAGCCCCGCAGTCTCGACCAAGTGGTTTGGCTCAAGCTGGATAGTCCGCACAAAGGGTCGCCCAAGCAGCTTTGCATCAGCTTCTTTCGGAGCATGGATGACTTGTTGGGCACGCGTTATAGCGCGCAATTTGGGAGTAGTCGGCGATCTGTCGATGAGATGATGGTGCATATGGCGCATGTCGCGAACCTGCACGCATTGGGTGTGCTGATTGTCGATGAAATCCAGCACATTCGGGAAGCGCCAGGTACTGGGGCCGAAGCGCTGTTGAACTTCCTCGTGACCCTGGTGAATACCATTGGTATCCCGGTGATCCTCATCGGCACGATGGGCGCGCTGCCCCTGTTGCAGGGAGACTTCCGGCAGGCACGTCGCGCGAGCGGTCTGGGGAGTCTGGTTTGGGAGCGCATGGAGAACGAGCCGACCTGGAATTACTTTGTCGAGCGAATGTGGACCTACCAGTGGACGCGGGAGATATCGCCGCTCACCGACGAAGTCCGTCAGGTGTTATATGAAGAGAGCCAGGGGATTGTGGACGTGTTGATCAATCTCTTCATGATGGCGCAGCTGCGCGCCATTCAGCTCGGGGTTCTGAACCGTCGCCCTGAACGTATCGACGCTGGTCTGCTGCGACAGGTGGCTAGTGAGCACATGCGGCTTATCGCGCCCATGATCAATGCGTTGAAACGTGGGGATCGCGAGGCGATCGCACAATATGATGACATCCGCCCCATGCAGGACCAGGTTCTGCAGGTGTTCAGCGACGCGCTGAGTTGCATGCCAGGGCAACCTGTCCTCGCCACCCGCTCTCCGGTGGCTTCGGCCACGACCGAAAAGGCGGCAAGCACGAATCTGGATGTGCGCGGCATCCTTCTGCCTATTTTGGAACAGCTCGGGTTGGCTGGGGACATCGCGGAAATCCTGGTGGCGGAAGCCGAAGCAGAGCATCCGGGCCTGTCCGCGCTAGATCTCGTGGGCATTATTACGGCTAAATTACGTGATCGCGCACCCGCCAATTCCTCTAAGAAACCGCGCAAGTCGACTACAAGCGCTACTAAAACCGCGAAAACACTCCTTCCCGTGGATGCGCAGGACCTCCGGACGATCATCTCGGCCAAAAAAGGGGGCGTATCCGCTTACGATGCATTGCTTGCGGCGGG
>NZ_JABBDR010000020.1 GCF_018854495.1 Acidithiobacillus ferruginosus | reverse complement strand
CCTTGTACTGCGGTGGTCAGGACCTTGCCACCGATGGCCGTTTCCACGAGACGGTTCACATCCGCCACCGAAAGGCCAAAACGGGCGGCCTTGGCACGATCGGTGTGGATGACGATGTAGCGGCCGCCGGTGACCCGAGCGGCATAGGCGCTCTGGGTGCCGGGTACCTTGCGCAGGACGGTCTGGAGTTCCTGCCCCAGGCGGTTCAGGGTATCGAGATCCGTTCCGCCGATTTTAATGCCTAATGGCGTCTGGAGACCGGTAGTCAGCATATCCACCCGTCCCTTGAGCGGTTGTGTCCAGATATTCGACAGGCCAGGGACTTGCAAGGCTTTGTTCATCTTGCTTTGCAGCTTGTGCATGGTCATCCCGGCTGGCCACTGGTCGGGATTTTTCAAATTCACCACCGTATCAAACATGGACAGAGGCGATTGGTCCGTCGCCGTTTGTGCCCTTCCGGCCTCGCCGAAGACCGTCTCCACCTCGGGGAAGGTCTTCAGGATGCGGTCCGTCTGCTGTAGGAGCGTGGCTGCCTGGCCGATGGAGACTGCCGGGTCTTGGGTGACCGGCATGTAGAGCAGCGTCCCCTCGTTCAGGGGGGGCATAAATTCCGACCCCAGGCGGTTCCAGGGGTAGTAGAGGGTGGCCGTGAGCAGCAGGGCGAGGACCAAAATGATCCAGGGGGCGCGCAGGACAGTGTGGATGACCGGTCGGTAGAGGAAAGCCAGGACCCGATTCAGGGGGTTTTTGTTTTCAGGGCGGATGCGGCCGCGGATGAACCATGCCATGAGAATGGGCACCACGGTTATGGAAAGGATGGCGGCGGCGGCCACGGAAAACGTCTTGGTAAAGGCGAGGGGCGCAAAGAGCTTGCCCTCCTCGCCACCCAAGGCGAAGACCGGCAGGAAGGAAACAGCGATGATAATCAGCGAGAAAAACAGTGCCGGACCGACCTCCTCCGCCGCCGCCATCGCCGCCGCCCAGGGGTCGCCACCGGGGTTGTGTTCCAAATGCTTGTGCATGTTTTCGATCATGACCACGGGGGCATCCATCATCACGCCGATGGCAATGGCGATGCCGCCCAGGGACATGATGTTGGCGGGG
>NZ_JABBDR010000002.1 GCF_018854495.1 Acidithiobacillus ferruginosus | reverse complement strand
CACCCTCACCGCGCGCCCCCTGGCGGTGGCCGATTCGGTGGAAATCGTGGCCCGTCTCACCGCCAGCCGCCAGCCCGCCGCGCTCAGCCTGGACAGCCATTGCAGCCTCCCTCTGGAAATCGGCGACGAAATCGTCATCCGCCGAGCCTCCTGCGCGGCCCGTTTCATCCACCCCGAGGAAGAAAACTTTTTCCAGATCCTGCGCGGCAAGCTGCACTGGGCCGACTCCCCCGGAACAGGCTGATGCTCCTCAACCTCCAGGTGCGCGACTTTGCCCTGATCGACGCGGTCAGCATCGACTTTGCGGCGGGGCTGACGGTACTCACCGGAGAGACCGGAGCGGGCAAGTCCATTCTGGTGGATGCCATCGCCCTGCTCCTCGGCGACAAAGGCCACGCCGAAGACATCCGCCATGGTGCCGAGCAAGCGGAAATCACTGCCGAATTCGGTTTCAGCCCGGAACATCCCGCGCGTCGGTGGCTGCGCGAACAGGAAATCGAGGACGAGGACGTCTGCCTCCTGCGCCGCATCATTCAGCGCAACGGCCGCAGCCGTGCCTTCATCAACGGTTGCAGTGTCACCAACGGCCAGCTCCGGGAATTCGGTGAAACCTTGGTCGAACTCCTCGGCCAGCATGCCCACCAAAGCCTGCTTCAGCCGGAGCGCCAACTGTTTCTGCTGGATCGTTTCGCCGGATTGGAGACCACCCTGAGCGCCGTTGCCGACCGCTATCGGCAATGGCGCCAGGCCGCCCAGCGCTACGCCGCGTTACAGGAACAGCAGGGCAGGCAACACGAACAGGAAGACTGGCAGCGCTTTCTGCTCACCGAGCTGGAAGCCGCCGACTTGCAGGCCGATGAATGGGAAAACCTGCGCGCCGAAGAGCAGCGCCTCGGCGCCGTGGAAAAGTTGCGGGAAGACGTACTGGCCGCTCTCGCCCGACTGGATGGAGAAGACAGCGCTGCCAGCCGTACCATCGCCGAAGCGCAACGCCATGTGCATGCCGCCCGCGCCCACGATTCCCGCCTAACGGACTGCGATGAACTGCTCAACTCGGCCATGATTCAGACCGAAGAAGCCATTACCGGCCTGCGCGCCTACGCCACCGATCTGGAGGCCGATCCGGAACGGCTCGAAAGTATCGCGCAGCGCCTGCAACTCCTGCAGGATCTGCAACGTAAGCACCACTGCGATATGGCCGGTCTGCTCGCCAAGCGGGAGTCACTGCGCCGGGAATTGCTCAGCAGCGAAGATTTGGACGCGGCCCGCCGCGCCGCCGAGCGCGAGCTGGTCCAGGCGCGTGCGGCGTACGTTGAGGACTGCGCCGCCCTCAGCGACGCACGCCAGCGACAGCAGGACGCGCTGGCCCAGGCCATCATCGCGCAGATCCAGCAACTGGGCATGCCCCATGCCGCCATCGAGCTACGCCTGTACAGCCATCCCGAAGTCGAAAAACAATGGCGGGATACCGGGTGGGATCAGGTGGAAATCTGGATTACCGCCAACCCCGGCCATCCCGCCCAACCCCTGGCCCGGGTTGCCTCTGGCGGCGAACTGTCACGCATCGGCCTTGCGCTGCAAGTCATCCTCGCCGCGCCGGAACGCATCGACACCCTGATTTTCGACGAAGTGGACGTGGGCATCGGCGGTGCCGTCGCCGAACGGGTCGGACGCCTGCTGCGTCGTCTCGGCGCCCGCCAGCAAGTCCTCTGCGTCACCCATCTGGCGCAGGTGGCGGCCCAGGGGCACCAGCACCTCCGGGTGGAAAAACAGGTCGTCGACGGTCAGACCCTCAGCAAGGTTCGTACCCTGGGCGATAGCGATCGCCGCCAGGAAATCGCCCGCATGCTGGGTGGCATTGAAATCAATGATGCGCTTACCCAGGCGGCCGCTGCCTTACTGGCCGGCGCCGAATCCTGAGCCCGGCGGCCCAAACCCGGCACAACGCCCACCCGCCCCCGTTCAAGAGGATGTTTAAGCGTAGCCAATGGCCTACACTAGGCCTTGACGCCAGGGTCGCTTACACTCTGGCTATCAAGGGATATTCCGGGCGCGCAAATGCGCGTCCCGTGCCGGAGAACCGATGGCGGTCGATTTCATGGAAGGACACAGCACAGATCGCGAGTCAGCCGTTCCGACGCGCGTAGAACATCACAGAGCCGACTCCATTCCGCGGCGGGTACTGGTGGTCGCTTTGGCGATACTGTTGCTGGTGGGTGGCGTGGTCTACGTCGCGGTTCGCTCCATTCACACCCTCGGCAACAGCAGCGATACCCTCGTTCAGGTCGGGTTGCCCCTGCAAAAACAACTGCTGCAGATTAAAAACACCCAGCATCAGGCGGAATTTTTTCGTCGGCTTGCCCAGGTGCTGCCGCGGGCGGGTTATGAAAAGACCTTCGTCCAACTGGTGACCAGCGAAGAGCGTGACCTGCAGACACTGCAACGCGCCACTCGCGACCACCCCGCCCTCACGGTGGCCATACAGCAGTTGCAAAGCAGTCTGGCCGCCTATGCGCAGACCACGGGTGACAGCGTGACCGAGGCGGCGAGCAAAGCCGCCGTCGAAGAAAGGTTCGAGGCGGTACATCTGGCGATGACAACCCTCCTTATCCGCCAGGGCGCGGCGGCGGCGGCGGCACGAACCCGTGCCGTGCAGCTCCTCTATGCACTGGTCTTCATCACCGCTTTGCTCAGCATACTCATCCCCTGGCGGGTAGCCAGCGCCCTGACCCGGCCCCTCAAGGCTTTTCGTCGTGCCGTCGAGGATATTGGCGCGGGCAAACTGACGAATGTCGCCAGCGAAGGCCCACAGGAGCTCCGCGATCTCGCCCGGAGCATCGAGAGCATGCAGACACGACTGCAGGAAGAGGAACGTTTGCGGCATGAATTTCTCAGCCAGGTGTCTCACGAGCTGATCACTCCGCTGGCGTCGGCGCGCTCCGGCAGCGAGCTCCTGCTCAGTGAACGCATCGGTCCGCTCTTGCCGCGACAGCGCGAAGTGCTCGAAATCATCGTCCGCCAGGTCAAGGAGTTGTACGCCGCCATTCAGGAAATGCTGGATATGCATGCCCTGCAAGCGCGTTCCCTGGATTTCTCACCACAGGACATCGCTGTTGCCGACGTGCTGCTCGACCTGCAAAAACGCATGCAACCGCTGACCGATAAAAAAAATCAAATACTGGACTGTGTCGGGTCGGAGGAACTCGGCGTCTATGCCGATCCCCAGAGACTGCGCCAGATCCTCACTAACCTGGTCAGCAACGCCCACAAGTACAGTCCGGCGGGCGGGCGGATCACGGTTCGCGCGACGGCGCAGCAGGGGGGTATCCTTTTTTGCGTCAGCGACAATGGTCCCGGCATTCCCGACGCCTTGCTGGAACGGGTCTTTGAACGCTTCTATCAGGTGCCGGTCAGCAACCGCCTGCCCCGCGGTACGGGTCTGGGGCTGGCCATCACCCGCGAACTCGTGGGCGCCCAGGGCGGCTGGATTCGCATGCACAATCGCCCCGAAGGCGGCCTCTGCGCCGAGATCTGGCTGCCCGCCGCGCGCAATACCGGAACGGTCTGATGCGCTGGTTCGCCCGGTTCCTTCCGATCCTCGCCGCGCCCGCTCTCGCCGCGGCGCTGGCTGCCTGCGCACAGCTCACGCCGCAGGCAGCCACGCCCGTCGCCCCGCCGTCCCACCTGTCCTCTTCCGGCACGACACGTAACACACTGCTCGGCGATCTCGCCCATTGCGGATTGCCCGCATCCACAGCATGCGCGCGCATCCATGCGGCATTGGCCGAGGGTTATCTGACCCACGGACCCTTAGGCCCCTCCGCACTGGGCAACGCGGCGAGGGAACTGGATCTGGCCGCCCAGAATAACGAAGTGGGCGCCAGCACGCTTCCCCTGCGTCGCGTCGTACACGCCCTGCAGGAGCGCAGGGCTGATGGGGATGCGTGCGTTGCCCGGCTCAAAAAGGCGCAGGCACAATCCGCTGTCGTGCAGGCGCGCCTGGACCGCCTGGAAAACCTCCTTCACGACCATGCCGAAAAATCTCTTGACCACCATGTTCTCAGGCAGCCCTGACATGCCCAGACCAGCTCCCATCATCCTCACCATTGACGATGATCCCGACTTTCTGCGCCTGCTCGGCCTCTGGCTGGAAAGTGAGGGATACCACGTCCTGGCCAGCAGTGATCCCGTACAGGGCATGCAGACGTTGCAGACGGCCAGACCGGATCTGGTCATCACCGATCTGCGCATGCCGGGCATGGATGGAATGGCCGTGCTGGAGACGGTGCAGGCCCTCGATCCCGACCTCCCCGTCATCCTCCTCACCGCCCACGGCAGCATCCCCAACGCCGTGGCCGCCATGCGTGCCCAGGCCTTCGGATATCTGAGCAAACCCTTCAGCAATGAAGAGCTCCAGGAGTTAACCACCGCCGCCCTGGCGCAGCGCCACGCCGGGCAGGAAACCCGCAAACTCCGGGCGGCGTTGAGGCAACAGGCCGGGCAGAGCATCCTCCATCGCAGCCCCGCCATGGCGGCGCTGGTGGATGAACTGGCCTGCGTTGCCAACTCGAAAGCCAGCGTTTTCCTTTCCGGAGAAAGCGGTTCCGGCAAGGAACGCGTCGCTCGCGCCATCCACGATGCCAGCCCACGCTGTGACGGCCCGTTCGTTGCGGTCAATTGCGGTGCCATCCCCGCCGCGCTGGCGGAGAGCGAGCTCTTCGGCCATGTCAAGGGCGCCTTCACCGGCGCCACCCAGGATCACACCGGATTGATCCGCAGCGCCAGCGGCGGCACGCTGTTCCTCGATGAAATCGCCGACCTGCCTCTCACCCTGCAGGTCAAATTGCTCCGCGTCCTTCAGGAAGGTACCTTGCGCCCCGTCGGCGCCAAAACGGAAATTTCGGTCGACCTGCGGGTCATCAGTGCCACCCATCAGGACATTCACGCCCTTACTGCCGACGGCACCTTCCGCGAAGATCTTTACTATCGCCTGCATGTCATCCCGCTGCGGGTCCCCAGCCTGAGCGAAAGAGCGGAAGACATCCTGCTGCTGGCCCAGCACTTTCTGGACCGGGAGAGTCAGCGCATGAACCGGGATATCCTGGGTTTCAGTCCCGAGGCCCTCGACAAGCTGATGCAACGATCCTGGCCCGGCAACGTCCGGGAGTTGGAGAATGCCATCACCTTTGCCGCGGCAGTCACCGAAAAAGGCTGGGTCGCCGCCGACGCCATCCCCGACAACGGCCGCCAGGGTGGCCAGAGTGCCTTTCCTCCCCTGCAGGATGCCAAGGCCGCCTTTGAGCGCGGCTACCTGGAAAATCTGCTACGCGCGACAGATGGCAACATCTCCCGTGCCGCACGCATTGCCGGCCGACACCGGACCGATCTTTACAAGCTGATGCGCAAGCACAGTCTGGCTCCGCAACTTTTCAAGAATCCCGAGGACCGGGATGAGGAATAACGTCAGGCCGGTGCTTTGCCCCCATCGCCGATCTTGCTACACTGAGCCCACTTTGACTCCGTCAACAGCCTAATGACACTACCCGTTCCCGTCAGCGAGAAGTCCCTCTTCCAGCGCATTCACCTGCGCCGCTGGTTCGTTCAAGGTTTACTCATCTCGCTGCCTATCGGGCTGACGGTTTACGTGGTGCTGTGGATTGGCGGCTGGCTGAACAGTCTTTTCGAGGCGCCGATCAGAGCGATTTTTGGTATCGATATCCCCGGTCTGGGCCTGTTGCTGACGCTGCTGATCATTCTCGGTGTCGGCTTCCTCGCCTCCCACGTCCTGACCGCCTGGATTTTTGAAAAACTGAACGCCGTGCTCGGACGCATTCCCGTACTGCATAGCCTCTACAGCACCATTCACGAAACGGTAGGCCTGCTGTTTGGCGGAACGGACCGCGGTTTCCGCAGCGCCGTGCTGGTGCGCCAGGGTGGTGACATGGGCTATATCATCGGTCTGATCACGCGCGACACCCTCAGCGAATTACCGCACCTGCCCGAGGATTGCGTCGCGGTATTTATCCCCATGAGCTACGGCATCGGCGGCTTTACCTGCCTCGTGCCACGCGACAAAGTCATCCCCCTGCCCGACCTCAGCCCGCAACAGGCCCTGCGCTTCGCCATGGCGGGCGGGGTGGGCGGCGGAAAAGCCATCCGCGACAAGCCTGGCGGCAACTCTGAATCAGCCAGACCGGCGGCAAGCCGTCATCCGGAACCGGACCAATAACGGCCCTGTTTGGCCGGCACTTTGCGGCAAACCTGCAGTTTTCGTTATACTCTTGCCACAGCATAAGGAGACGAAGTATGGCTGAAGTGCGCAAGGCAGTATTCCCCGTGGCCGGTCTGGGCACCCGTTTTCTCCCGGCCACCAAGGCGAGCGCCAAGGAAATGATGCCGATAGTGGACAAGCCGCTCATTCAGTATGCTGTGGAGGAAGCCATCGCCGCAGGCTGCGATCAGCTCATTTTCATCAGTGGACGTGGCAAGCGTGCCATCGAAGACCACTTCGACGTTTCCTACGAACTGGAAATCGAGCTGGAAAAACGCGGCAAGGCGGATTTGCTCAAGCAGGTACAGAGCATTCTGCCCAGTCACGTCAGCACCATTTTTCTGCGCCAGCCCTACCCTCTCGGCCTCGGACATGCCGTGCTGATGGCCCGTCCGGTGGTGGGTGACGAACCCTTTGCGGTCCTGC
Organism: Acidithiobacillus ferruginosus; assembly: GCF_018854495.1. Classification (GTDB taxonomy): domain Bacteria; phylum Pseudomonadota; class Gammaproteobacteria; order Acidithiobacillales; family Acidithiobacillaceae; genus Acidithiobacillus; species Acidithiobacillus ferruginosus. Next base: position 13,964 of record NZ_JABBDR010000002.1, on the reverse strand, counting down.
TGGCGGACGATCTGATGCTGGGTGAGCCTCCCGTGCTTGCGCAAATGGTGGAACAGTACCGCCGCTATCAGGCAGGCATCCTCGGCGTCGAAGAAATCCCGCGAGAACATTCCACCCGCTACGGCGTGGTCGATGCGCGGCCCTGGGATGATCGTATCTACCAGGTCAGCGGCATCGTCGAAAAGCCCAAACCCGAGGATGCCCCCTCCAATCTGGGAGTGGTGGGACGCTACATCCTCCCGGCGCGGGTATTCCACTTTCTGGAGCAAACCCAACAGGGCGCGGGCGGCGAGATTCAACTGACGGACGCCATCGCCCACCTGTTGAATGAACGGCAGGTGCTGGCCTATCTTTTTTCCGGGCGGCGCTTTGACTGCGGCGACAAGCTCGGCTATCTGAAGGCGACCATCGCCTTCGGCAAACTACACCCCGAGGTAGGCGCCGATTTCACCCGGTACATGGACAGCCTTTGCGAGCCCCAGGCGTCGGCCGAGACCTTTCCGTGACCCCCTTCATTCTCTCCGGAATGGGCGCTATCATCGCCCGTTTCCCCGAGGAGCGCTTGCATCCATGATCATCATCGACGGAATCACCGAAAATGGCGGCAAATTCCGCCCATCGGCCTGGGCGGAGATGCTCATCGAAGGCGTCGGGCTGGCACATTTCGGCGCGGATCATAAAATTCACTACCTGCCTCTCATCGAACCCGCCACCATCAACGGCAATGCGGCGATCATCATGGACGAGAGCCTCGAAGAGATTCGCCCGGAGGCCTTTGCAGAAATCATGCGTTTCGCGGCCGAGAATCGCCTGCAGGTGCGGCACGAAGAAGGCAGCATCTCCGATCGCCTGACACCGCAACCCGCCCGCCGACCCCGCGGGACACGGCGTCGGCGCCCCTGATGGCAGACCGTCCATCGGCATCCGCCCGTCTGCGTTTCGCCTGGATACTCGGCATCGTCATTGCCGTCTATGGTGCCCTTGCCATCGCCCTGAGCGTGCACATCATCGACCAGCAAAGCGGTGCGCGTGCGGACCTCTATATCGCCTTACAGACGCTGGATCAACTGCATCGGGAAGCGTTGTCCCAGGCGACCAGTGCGCAGGAACGCCAAACCATAGTAAACGCCTGGCGCAACGAACGTGCCTTCGCCGCCGCTTCATCGCAACAAGCCCGGCAGATGGCAGGGACGCTGATCTCGCGTTTGAATCGGGAGTATCCCGGCAACGCCTGTGGCCATAGTGGTCCGTCTTTCGTCGCAGCCGGTGCGCTCCCGGCGCGGCATGCCTGTATGGTCGCCATAGGAGTCCGTGGTGATATGATTCAGGTCACCGGCTATGACACTCAGGGTATCGCCATGGACAACTTTTATGAATACCTCTACGCCCCTGTCGGGCGCGCAGACTGAGTGGGCGATGCAAGCCCGGAGAAACTGACATGTATCGTGTACTGCTGCTCGGCGCTCAGGGCCAGGTCGGCTGGGAACTGCAACGCAGCCGACCCGCGTCGGTGGAACTGCGCGCGCTGGGACGCCAGGATCTCGACATTCTGGATGCCGCCCAGGTTCGCGGGATGGCAGAATCCTTCCGGCCTGACGCCATCATCAATGCCGCCGCTTACACCGCCGTGGACCGCGCCGAGTCGGAATCCGCACTCGCCTATGCCGTGAACCGCGATGGGGCGGCCCACTGCTCCCTCGCCGCCCGGGCCTGCGGCGCCCGCCTGATCCACCTTTCTACCGACTTTGTCTTTGATGGTACCCAGGCCACGCCGTACTCGCCGGACGCGCCCGTGGCACCCCTTGGTGCTTATGGCGCCAGCAAGGCTGACGGTGAGCGGCAGGTACAGGCCACCCTCGGTGATGCCGCACTCATCCTGCGTACCGCCTGGGTCTATAGCGCCCACGGCAGCAACTTCGTCAAAACCATGCTGCGTCTCCTGGCCGAGCGGGACGTCTTGCGGGTGGTAGGAGACCAGATCGGCACCCCGACCTGGGCGGCGGGCCTCGCCTGCGCCATCTGGAGTACCCTGGATCACCCCGGCTTTACCGGTATTCAGCACTGGACCGATGCCGGGGTGGCGTCCTGGTATGATTTTGCCGTGGCCATCCAGGAAGAAGCGGTGGCCGCCGGGCGATTGCACCGCGCCATTCCCATCGAAATGATCCCCACCAGCGCCTACCCTACCCCCGCCCGCCGTCCCGCCTGTGCCATACTGGACAAAACCGCCAGTTACACCGCGCTGGGCGCTGCGCCCCATTGGCGCGCAGCGTTGCGCCGGATGCTGATCGAGCCCGAAGTCATCTGACCCTTTCAAGGAACGCCCAATGTCCGTTACCACTGACTCCATCGTCGAAAAACGCCTGCTGGTGACCGGAGCTGCCGGCTTCATCGGCGCCAACTTCTGCCACCACTGGCTGCAGCAACATCCCCGCGCCACGCTCATTGCCCTGGACGCCCTCACCTACGCCGGCAACCGTCATAATCTGGAAGGGCTGGAACAGCACAGTGGTTTCCGCTTCGTACAGGGCGACATCAATGATGCCCTGCTGGTAGAACGGGTCATGACCGACCATCACCTCAACGTCATCGTCCACTTCGCCGCCGAGAGCCATGTGGACCGCTCCATCCACGATCCCGACGCCTTCATCCAGACCAACATCCTCGGTACCCACAATCTGTTGCGCGTCGCCAGGGCGATCTGGCTGGACGGACCGCAAGGATGGATACCCCACCGCTTTCACCATATTTCCACCGATGAGGTATACGGCACCCTCGGTCCGCAGGATCCCGCCTTTCACGAAGAGACTCCTTACGCCCCCAACTCCCCCTATGCCGCCAGCAAGGCAGGGGCGGATCACCTGGTCCGCGCCTATCAGCACACCTACGGGCTCAGCACCACCACCAGCAACTGCTCCAACAACTATGGGCCCTATCACTTTCCCGAGAAGCTGATTCCCCTCATCATCGTCAACATCCTTCACAACAAGCCCCTGCCGATCTATGGCGATGGCCGGCAGATCCGTGACTGGCTCTATGTGGAAGACCATTGCCGTGGTATCGCGACGATCCTGGAACAGGGACAGGAAGGAGAAAGTTATAACATCGGCGGCTGCAACGAGTGGGCCAACATCGACATCGTGCGGCTCATCGGCGAAATCATGGACGAACTCTTCGCCGAAGATCCGCGATGGCTGCAAGCCTTTCCCCATTCGGCGGCGGCGCAGGGGCGGAAAAGTGCCGATCTCATCCAGCATGTCCGTGACCGGCCCGGCCATGACCGCCGCTATGCCATCGACGCCACGAAAATCACCCGGGAGCTTGGGTTCAAGCCCGCCGTAGACTTCCCCACCGGCATCCGTCAGACCATCCGTTGGTATCTGGAGCACCCGCAGTGGTGGCAGAAAATCATGGATGGGAGTTATCGGGAATGGCTGGATGTGCAGTACGGAGCGCTGAAAGCCTAGCCGCCCAGGTTCCTGCCTTATGGCCTCCACCTTGCCACGGGACGTATGCAAAAATGATCTGTAGCACCATCAGCGCCGCCATGGAGGCAAGGCGTCGAAACGATAGGCGACCTCGTTTGCGGAGCGAATGGCCCACTTTTGGTTTTTGGTCAGACCAGGCAGCCCGCTGACCGACCTCACCTGCTGCGCATCCACCTTTGGCATGGTACCCAATTCAAAGAGGCAATCGATCATGGCTGGGAAGCTAAAGAGAGAGGTAGGATTTTCAGGGCTTATTTTCGCCAGTCTGGGAGGAATCATCGGTTCCGGCTGGCTATTTGGTCCGCTGGCTGCAGCGCAGGTGGCCGGACCCCTCAGTATTTATTCATGGCTGATTGGCGCCATTACCATTTTGTTTCTCGGCCTGACTTATGCCGAGGTCGGACCTTTATTTCCAAAAGCAGGTGCCGCCACACACATTGCTAACGTGGTACATGGCAATCTACTCGGTAAGATCTGGGCGTGGCTGTTGTTTATGTTCTACATCGCCATCGCTCCAGTGGAGGTGGTCGCCGTACTGACCTATGCCAACAATTATATTCCCGGACTGTTGGTAGGCGACACCGGCCTGCTGAGCGGCCTGGGACTCATAAGCTCCGTAGTGCTTCTGGGGTTCATGTTCCTGCTCAATTTTTTAGGCATTCGCCGGGTAGCCAACATTTTTACCGGACTGGGCTGGTGGAAACTGGCCGTACCCGTCCTTACCATTATCGTCCTCGTGGCATTCTCCTATCATCCCGAAAATTTGCATGTCCTTCACTGGCATGAAAACGTGCATGGCATGTTCGTTGCCGTCGCATCATCGGGCATTGTCTTCAGCTACCTGGGTTTTCGACAGGCGATCGAACTGGGTGGCGAAAGCCGCGAACCTGGCAAACATATTCCCCTGGCGGTAATTGGTGCCATCGTGATCGGTGCGATCATTTACGTCAGTCTGCAATGGGCCTTTTTGGTCAGCATGCCCCCGTCACAACTGACCCAAGGCTGGGCCAAACTGAGTTTTTCCGGGGTATTTGGTCCCTTTGCCGCCATTGCCTCTCTTTTGGGAATAGGCTGGCTGGCGGTCCTGATTTACGCCGACGCGTTGATCTCTCCGGGAGGCACCGCCCTGGTATATGCCACATCCGCGGCCCGCGCCGTGGTCGCCAACGGCGAAGTCGGCGCAGGCCCCAGCTTCTTTACCAGGATCACCGAAGGGGGGGTACCCTGGGTGGGGATCATCGTCGCCTATGTGATCGGGTGCATCTACTTCCTGCCCTTTCCTTCCTGGCAGAAACTGGTGGGCTTTATTACTACCATCTCGGTAATCACCTACGGTATCGGACCTATCGTCCTGCTGCAATTGCGCCGTTCCATGCCCGATCTGGAAAGACCTTTCCGCTTGTGGGGCGCGCAGATCATCGCGCCCATTGCGTTTATCCTTTCTTCACTCGTCGCCTACTGGGGCGGTTTCAAGGCGCTGACCTACATTTTCGGCACGCTGTTCGCCATCCTGATCCTATATGGCATCGTATACAGGATTCGTGGCAGCCGTAGCCGGGATGGCACTCCCTTGGGGTTCAAGCATATCACCTGGATATTCCCTTATTTTTTCGGGCTCTGGGTGCTTTCCTGGTTTGGACCCAAGGTATTGGGTGGCCAAGGAGTCATTCCCTTTTTCTGGTCCATGGTGGCCGTTGCAGCGCTGGCGCTCCTCTCCATGGTCTGGGCGTTGAAGGTGACGGTGCCCGACAGCCAGATATCCGAGTATTTCTCGGTCATGAACCAGGAAGGAGTGGAACTGTAGTTTCATCCGCGGCGGATGGACCTCAGTTTACGACGCACGAGCAGCGCAAAAGGTGGTACCACCACAGGCGGATGTGCGGCGCCGCAAAGCGGTAGCGTAGCTGCCCGTCTATTTCCTGTAATTTTTGCGCCGGAACAGATCGACCTTTCGTGAGACCAGCCGGTCGAGAAACAGAAGGCCGTCGAGATGGTCCATTTCATGTTGGACCGCCCTGGCCTCGAAGCCTTCGCACTCGTAACTCCGCTCCCGTCCCAGGACATCCTGGGCCTGCACCCGTATGCGTTCCGCGCGAATGACATTGCCCGTGAAATCCGGCACCGACATGCAGCCTTCCCGGCCCACCGCCATGCCCTCCCACGCCGCCAGTTCGGGATTGATCAGCACCATGAGCCCATGGCAGTCGTCTCCCAGTTTAGGGCGCACATCGACGACCACGATACGTTGCGCGCGGTCCACTTGCGGCGCCGCAATACCCACCCCCCCTGGGCCGGCATACATGGTCTCCGTCAGATCATCGATAAAGTGATGCAGCTCGTCGTCGAATACGCTGACCGGATCGGCCTTGCGCTGCAGACGGGCGTTCGGGTAAGTCAGAATCGGGAGTACGGCCATCAAAACACCGCCGACTCGATGGGATGCACACCGATTTCCACCCCTTCCTTCTCGCGCAACGGCGCCACGACCTTGCGGACGCTCTCCGTACCCTCCGGGGCATAGCCCTGAATGACCATCACGTAGAGAGGCCGCTCGGGGCTACCGGTGCTCTCGCTTTCCAGGTCGATCACATTGAACCCGATGGCCGCCAGCGCTCCGGTGACACCCGCGACGATGCCCGGATGATCGGCCCCGTAGACCGTGACCCGGGTATTCGGCATATCCGCAGTCGGCGCGACACTGGAGACGGGGTCCAGATGTACGCGCAGATTGAGGCGTTTGATGGCCGGGTCCAGCGCCATTTCCACGGAGCCCAGATCACGCGGGTACTCGATGATCTGCATGATGGTGAAGTAACCGCCGAGACGCATCATCGAGGCGTCCCCGATGGAGCAGTCCGCGGTGAACAGGGCCTGGGTGACCGCGGCGACGATACCGGGGCGATCTTCGCCGATGACCGTAAGAAGGGCTTGACTCATCCTAGACTCCTATGGCGAGGATTTTCGCCTGCACGAGATAACGAAAACAGTATTCCAGCAATTCAAGATGGTGTCTGGCCGCCAGAAAGTCCGGGCCCCAGGCCGTCACTCCATGGAGGTGAATCAGCGCGCCGGGGACACGGGGCAGTGCCCCGGTAAACTCCCTGTCCATATCTTCGGCAATCCGCGCGACGTTCAGATGATTGGCGAAGACCGGCAGGTCCACCTGCGGCTCGGCATCGGGCACGCCCAGACCTTTGAGCATTTCCAGCGGCGGCAGACGCAACCGGCCCTGCCGCGCGAAATGTCCGCAGAGATTGGCCTCGATGGAGTGGACGTGAAATATGACCCGGGCGTCGGGCACATGCCGGTAGATCGTCTCATGGATGGCGGCCTCGGCCGAAGGCTGGCGTCCCGGTGGGGCCTGCACCACCTGACCCCGCAGATCCACCAGAACGAAATCCCCGGCGTCCAACCGATCCTTGGGGCGGCCACTGGCGGTGATCCAGAAGGTATCGGTATCGCTGCGTGCCGACAGGTTGCCAGCGGTGCCCAGCATCCAGCCCCGCGCATAAAAATCGCGGGCCGCCGCAGCGAGATGGGTGCGTGGATCATCCTGCATGGGCAGGCTCCCGCCACCAGCCGCGTTGCTCGAGGGCGGCGCTCACGTCCCCGAAATCATCGAAGGGCAGGAAATCTCTCCCCTCGGCGCGCAGATATTCCGCGAGACGGTCCCGCGCACAGACCAGAGGACACTGCCGGGCGACCCGCAGATCGGTGATGGAATCCCCGATACAGACGGCATCCCGGGGATGGTAGTGTGCGACCACGGCGGCCTTGGCCACCAGTTCGTGATCATCCTGCCAGGGGGAGGACACCCGCAGCCATTCGCCCGTGGTATCCACCTCGAGGCCATGGATGGCGTAAATTTCCTGGCGGTAAGGGGCGAGGACGATCTCGGCCATGCGCGTGAAGCCGCCGGTGACGACGATAAAAGGAATGCCGGCCTTGTTGGCATGAGCCAGCAGCCCGTCGAGTCCCGGACGGATCTCCGTATCCCGCACGAAATCCTCCAGTTCCGGCCAGCGCCACGAAGGGATGGTGCCCAGCACCTGCGGCAAACCGTCACGCAGGGTCAGACGCTGCGTGTAGATTTCCGGCAGTATCCGGGCAGCGGCCTGCGGCGCAAAATGACGCATGAGGGCCACGAAAACCTCGCTCCGGGCGATGGTGCCGTCAAAGTCACAAAAAATGGCTCGTTGCATCAACCCTGCCCCCATTTTTCCACCGCTGCCCGCAAGGGCCCGGCGGGCAGATCTTCCAGCGCGCGTGGTGCTGCGCTCTGCCAGCGCTCGATGGCTTCGCGAAAGGCCAGCACGCCGCTGGCGGGGCCCTGGGGATGGTCCATGATCCCCGTCCCCGCATTGAGAATGACCTCCGCGCCATAGTCATCGAGGATGCGCCCAACCATGCCGGGATGCACGCCCGACGAAGGTACCGGTGCCACGCCCCGCGCCCGCAGCGCTTCGACGACGGCCCATTCGTCCGCCGCGGCGAAGGGCAGGCTGCCGTACTGCGTCGGATAGAGCACCGCATCGGCCCCCCCATAGGCCATCAACGTACCGAGCAGAGCCCCGTAGGAAAACCCGTAATCCGGCGCGCCACACCAGGCACCCGCCAGAGACGGATGGGCGAAGATCGGCACGTCGATGTCGGGATCGGCGACCAGCGCCTCCAGTACCGGGAAGCCATATGCCAGCACATTCAGGAGCAGCGCATTGGCACCGGCGGCCACCAGTTGCAGCGCGAGCGTTTGCACCTGGCGTGCATCCCCCGAGAGATTCATCGCGTAGAGCAGATCACGACCCGTCTGATCCCGCCGCGCCTCGATCACCGGCGCACAAGCCTCCCAGCGCGCCAGGGTCGCCGCCATCGGCAGGTCCGGGAGGATTTCGTCATCCTTGATGATATCCAGCCCGGCAACGGCCACCTTTGCCAGGATTTCGGCGTGGTCCCCAGCCGTCAGCCCCAGCGCCGGCTTGAAAATGGCCATGACCAAGGGCCGTTCCTGCACCCCCAACCGTGCGCGGATGCCCTCCAGCCCGAAGCGCGGCAAGCGTCCGAAGTGCTCCGGCAAACGGATTGCCGTCACCTTGGCAGGACCCGCCAGGGAATATTTGCCGAAAATCATAGTGAGCAGGCTGCCGAGGCGACCATCCACATTGGCGGCGGGAAAGCGCACCGTGGCCTGATGACATCCGTCCGCCAGTTCGGTAACGGCGGTCACCTTCCCCAGATGGCCGCGCAACTGCGCCTCCCGGTGCTGAAAGTGCGCATCCCAGCTTCCGGCCGTCTGGCCGATGGCGATGGCCCGCGCCTGTGAGCGGGCGTCTACCCCGGCGGGAAACCGGTAATCGACCTCAATGAACGCCGTCATGGGTTGGGAAAAGACCGCAGGGCGCGATCGGTATAATGCGGTGTCCAGCCGCCGCGCGCGCTGAAGTAACGCACCGCCTTGATCCGTTGCGCATCCGTGAGACGAAACCAGTGCTCCACCTCCGCCGGGATATGGACATAATCCCCGGCATGCACGGTCAGCTCGACTTGCGCGCCGTCTTCCAGAACGAAGCCAAAAACGCCTTCCCCGTCCACGATATAGCGCACCTCCTCATCGTCATGGGTATGCGCGCGATGAAAACGGGCGGTGAGCTCCGCCAACTGCGGATGCCCGGGATACAACACCACCAGATCCCGCTCCTGATAGCCCCTCTCCCGCTGCAAACGCCGGAAGACGTCATCCAGGGCGGCCAGCAACGCCGCCTGTGCCTCCGGATCGGGTTGCAGCTCGGTCAGCAGCGCCGCGACCCCCGCCCCGGTCACCGGAATCGTCTGCAAGGTGACGCCCAGGGGCGCCAGCGTGGCGGCGATCCGCGCCGTATCCGTGATCCGCTGCACCGTTTCCGCATATTGCAAAGCCGCCATGCTAACCGCCCTCCTTCCAGATCAGAGAAGCCATACGCCCGGTAACGCCGTCGCGCCGATAAGAAAAATAACGCGCGGGGTCCGCCACCGTACACAGATCACCGCCAAAAATGGCCCGCACACCGGCCCCCCGTAAACGCCGCCGCGCCAGCTCATAAATATTTGCCAGCCAGCGATCGCCGGACCCGTGGCGAAAGGCCTCCGCCGCTCCGGCGTCCGCCGCCAGAAAAGCCGCCCGGACTTCCGGACCGACCTCGAAATGCTCGGGCCCGATGGCCGGTCCCAAGTATATCAGAATCTCCTCCGGTGCCACCCGCATCGCAGCCACGCCGCGTTCCAGGATACCCGCCAGCAGCCCTCGCCAGCCGGCGTGAAAAACGCCGACCTGTCGGCCATCCCGGCTGCAGGCCAGGACCGGCAGGCAATCGGCCGTGAGCACCGCCAGCACCACACCCGGTGTGCCGGTGACCGCGCCATCCGCCTCTGGGATACGGGCTGGCGCCGCTGCCAGGGTGGCGACCTCCGTGCCATGCACCTGCCGCAGCCAGCAGGGCTCTCCGGGCAATTTCAGCACGGCCCGCAGCCGTTCCCGATTCCCTGCCACCGCCTCCCGCGCATCGCCCACATGATCACCAAGATTGAAGGAGGCGTAGACCCCCCGGCTGACTCCGCCACCGCGCAGGGTGACGGCGCCCCGCACCCCCGGGGGCGCGGGCCAGTCCGGCACCCAATAACCGGCCTCTTCAGTCACCATCACGCGCACCGCGCAGCAGCGCCAGCAATTCGGTCATGTCATCGGGCAGCGGGCTTTCCCAGGTCATCAGATCTCCGCTTGCGGGGTGGTAAAGGCGCAGGCGGCAGGCATGCAACGCCTGGCGACGGAACTGCCGCCAGCGGGCCAGCGCAGCCTCATCCAGTCCTTTCGGCACCGTCATCCGCCCCCCATAGACCGGGTCGCCCACCAGCGGGTGGCCGATATGCGTCATATGCACACGAATCTGATGGGTACGGCCCGTCGCCAGGCGCAGGCGCAGATAGCTGTGACGGGGGAAGCGCTCCACCAGCCGATAGTCGGTCTGCGCCGGCCGGCCGTCGTCACGCACCGTCATCCGCAGACGATCCTGAGCGTGCCGGCCGATGGGCGCGTCCACCCGGCCACCTCCCGTCATCGCCCCCATCACCAGCGCGAGATACTCGCGGTGCATGGTATGGTCACCGAGCTGATCGATCAGCGACTGCCGCGCCATTTCCGTTTTTGCCACCACCAGCAGACCGGTCGTGTCCTTGTCCAGCCGATGGACGATACCGCCGCGGGGCAGATAGGCGTTCTCCGGCACATGGGCCAGCACGCCGTTGACCAACGTGCCGTCGGCATGACCGGCGCCGGGGTGGGTAAGCTGCCCCGCCGGCTTGTGCACGACAAGAATATCCGCGTCTTCATGCAGAATATGCAGGGGCAGGTCCTCGGCCAGCCAGTTGCTGGGTTCGATCTGCGGCCAGTCGACCATCACCTGCTCACCGCCGCGCACCCGCGCACTGGGCCTTTCGGGCGCGCCATCCACCAGAATCCGGCCATCGCGCAGCAGCGCCTGGATACGACTGCGGCTGGTTTCCGGCAGCAACTGGCTCAACACCGTGTCGAGGCGCTCGCCGGCCTGCTCCTCTGGCAAAATCATGGGAAGTCCCGTACTATCGTCGCTCATGGCTCGCCACTATAGACTATTGTCCTTCATGAGCAAACGCATACTGATGTCCCTATGCTGTACCGCCCTGATCGCCGGTTGCGCCAGCACTCCGAACCACCCCGACAGCTCCGCCGTCAGCCACGAATCCGCCCGGGCGCTGTTTCAGCCTGCCAAACACGCCATGGATCGCGGCGACTACGCCGCCGCCATCAAGCTTTTTGAAGATCTGGAGACCCGCTACCCCTACGGTCCCTACGCCGAACAGGCGCAACTCGATACGGCCTATAGTTATTACCAGCGCGGAGATTCCGAGGCGGCGGCGGCGGCGGCCGAACGCTTCATCAAGCTGCACCCGGCCAATCCCTATGTGGATTACGCGTGGTATCTGAAAGGCATCGCCCATTATCAGGCCATTCAGGGCGCACAGGAAAATCCCCGACCCGCCGAGGAGGCCTTCAGCACCCTCGACACCCTGGCCAAACGCTGGCCGCACAGTGTTTACGCCGCCGACGCCCGCCTGCGCATGGCCAAGGTCATCAACATCCTCGGTCAGCGCAATCTGGATATCTGCAAGTTCTACTATGTGCGTCACGCCTATGTCGCCTCGGCAAACCGCTGCAACACGGTGATCACCCGCTACCAGTTGAGCGCGGCACGGGAAGAAGCACTCTACTATCTGGTACGGGACTACCGGCACCTGAACCTGCCGCAACTGGCGCAGACCACCGCCGCGGTGCTTGCCTACAACTACCCCGGAAGCAAGTATCTTTCCGATCTCGGCAGCAGCGCAAAGCCCGGGTGACCCAGTTGGGGCGATTGCCGCCCCCGCCCTGGTCAGACGGCCTCGTCGCCCTCTTCTCCGGTACGGATGCGGATCACCCGCTCCACCGAACTGACGAAAATCTTGCCGTCACCGATCTTGCCGGTCCGCGCTGCCTGTTCGATGGCTTCGATGGCGCGATCCGCCATGTCGTCGCTGACCACCACCTCCAGCTTGAGCTTGGGCAGGAAGTCCACCACATACTCGGCGCCACGATAAAGCTCCGTATGTCCCTTCTGACGGCCGAAACCCTTGACCTCGGTCACCGTCATGCCGGCCAGCCCCATCTCCTGAAGGGCCTCGCGCACGTCATCCAGTTTGAACGGCTTGATGATCGCCTCAATCTTCTTCATAGCAGAACTCCTCGTGCAGACAACACAGCTTCCCAGGAATGGTAGCCATTGGTGATAGGGTAACGCCGATCCTTGCCGAATGCGCGGGCGCTGATCCGCACACCGGGCGCAGCCTGACGCCGTTTATATTCAGCGCGGTCGATGAGGCGCAGCACCCGCATCACCGTTTCCGCCGGAAAACCGGCGGCGATGAGATCCACGGCACTACGGTCTTCTTCCACATAGGCGGCGATGATGGCATCCAGCACCTCGTAGGGGGGCAGACTGTCCTGATCACGCTGATCCGGCGCCAGCTCCGCCGAGGGTGGCCGGGTCAGCACCCGCTCCGGAATCACCGGACCCAAGCTGTTGCGATAGCGGGCGAGGCGATAGACCAGCGTCTTGGGGCAATCCTTGATGACCGCAAAACCGCCGGCCATGTCACCATACAGGGTTGCGTAGCCGACGGCGATTTCGCTCTTGTTGCCCGTGGTCAGCAGCAGGTGGCCGAACTTGTTGGAATAGGCCATGAGCAACGCGGCGCGGATGCGCGCCTGCAGATTCTCCTCCGTGGTGTCGGCCGCACGCCCGGCGAATAGGGGCGCCAATGTCTCCAGATAACTTTGGAACGGCCCCTCGATGGAGACGATGTCGGTGCGCACCCCCAGGCTCCGGGCCTCGGCCACGGCGTCCGCGATGCTCATCTCCGCCGTATAGCGAGAGGGCATGATCAAGGCGTGAACCCGCTCCGCCCCGAGGGCGTCCACCGCCACCGCCAGGGTCAGCGCCGAGTCCACCCCGCCGGACAGACCCAGCACCGCGCCGGGAAAGCCGTTTTTTTCCACATAATCGTGGACACCCAGACGCAGCACATCGTAGACTTCCGCGCTCTCGTCGGGCACCGGTTGCAATGGCCGATCCGCCTGCAGACGGATGCCGCCGGCGTCATCCCGGTCCACATCCAGCAGCACCAGCGCTTCGGCGCAGCGGGCCGCACGCAGGGCCAGCAGCCCGTTCCGGTCGGCGGCGAAGGACTGGCCGTCGAAGACCAGTTCATCCTGCCCCCCCACCAGGTTCACATAGACGATGGGCAGATGACAGCGGGCCGCCAGGGCGCCCACCTCATCCTCGCGGACGCGCTGCTTGTTCAGATGGTAGGGCGAGGCGTTGAGCACCAGCAGCAACTCGGCACCCTGCGCCTGGGCCGCCTGCGCCACTCCCGGCCCGCACCAGACATCCTCACAGATGGCCACGCCGCAGCGGATCCCGGCGCAGGCGAACACCAGCGACTGCGCCCCCGGCGTGAAATAGCGCACCTCATCGAATACCGCGTAATTCGGCAAACAATGCTTGTGGTAAAAGGCCTCGGCACGACCCCCACGGAGCAGACCGGCGCTGTTGTAGAGCTGCTCCTGCACACGCCGGGGGTGGCCTACCAGCATGGGCAGGGGCGCTTCCGCCGCAAGACGCTGCATGGCGGCGTCGCAGGCCTGCAGGAAGTCGGTACGCAGGAGCAGATCTTCGGGAGGGTAACCACTGAGCGCCAGTTCCGGCGTCAGCAGCAGATCGGCGCCAGCCGCCTGCGCCTCGGCGGCGGCGGCCAGCAGACGATCGGCGTTGCCCGCCACATCGCCGACCCGGCAGTTGACCTGCGCCAGGGCGATACGCATCAGCGCCCCAGCACCTCGGCCGCCCGGGAGCCCAAATCGGCGGGGGAATG
>NZ_JABBDR010000199.1 GCF_018854495.1 Acidithiobacillus ferruginosus | reverse complement strand
TGCCAGAACAATCCTGGCGAGACGTTATCCGGCACTTGTGGCAGGGGAATGGCGCAGTGCTGGTGGATGATTTTGCCGTTGGCCGCCTTGCAATTCAGGGTATAAGCCTGGATGGGCAGAGGGATCTGTGCCGCCGCCTGACAACGGGCCTGATCCTTGCCCGGACAGCCTTGGTTGAAACCCAGGACATCCGCCGCCGCCCAGGCGTGGATAGCGGATAAATTCTGGCTCAGCGCGGCGGGGTCACGGACAAAAAGCGCAATTCTGGCGTCTTTCCCGGGCTCCCATCGGGTTTTGCCAGAAGGCAGCGCCAGATAAAGCCCATCCACGATGCCGAGGAGCTGCACCGCGCCCTGGCGATCGACCACGGCCAGCGACTGTACCTGCGCATTGTGGGGCTGGAAACCCCAGACCAGGACGTTGCCGTTGGGTAACGCCATCTGGGGCAG
>NZ_JABBDR010000198.1 GCF_018854495.1 Acidithiobacillus ferruginosus | reverse complement strand
TTCCCGTTATTTTGGCTGCTGAAAGTTAAAGGTGAGGAATGAATACATGCTTAATCCTAAAAACAGCAGTTCCCGTTCACTGAAATCAGGAGATTCACCTGATAGGATGGAGTTTTTCGTTGTGAAGATGGTCACCCAACGGCTGACCACTTGGCGGTTTGCTTCTCATGGTCTTTGGGGGTGGAAACACACTTGGACGGGCACGGACTGCTT
>NZ_JABBDR010000197.1 GCF_018854495.1 Acidithiobacillus ferruginosus | reverse complement strand
TGGGTGTTTTAGCTTTGTTCATCATGACTCCATTCTCTTGGAAAAAGGAGCCTCCTCAAAATCCGGGGCGGTTCAGAACGTTAGCGGTTACCTGCGTTTGCGCATTTTCCGAAAAAAGGTACAATGCCTGCATGAACAATATCTCTATTGCCGATATTCTTGAGCTTCCGGTGCAGGAACGCATTCGCCTCGTTGAGCTTATCTGGGACAGCGTTGCAGCGGTCCCCGAAGCCGTGGAAATCTCGCCTGCGCTTAAGGTTGAACTCGAAGCACGCTTGGCGGAGTTCGAGGCAAACCCGGAAGCAGGTTATTCTTGGGATCAGGTGAAATCAAGCCTTAAAGATGGTTCATGGCGTACCGCCTGAAATTCTCTATACGAGTGTTGCGTGAAACTGGTAAAGCTCAAGAGTGGTACGAATTGCAGAGTCCCGGTCTCGGTGAAGAATTCATTGCAGCAATGGAGTTACAGCTAAAACGGCTAGAGCAAGCGCCTCTGCTCTATGCCGAGGTCATTCCCAACGTTCGCCGCGCTCTCCTTCCTCGGTTTCTTTACGGTTTGTTTTATGCAGGGCGGGGCGATCTCGTACATATTCTGGCTATGTTACATAATGCCCGCAATCCGAGTCGTTGGCCAAAAAACCGCTAACCCTTCGCTCAAGTTCGCTCCCTCCGGTCGCTGGGACGCGATCTGCGGCGCGCCCCTTAGCTACACGTTAGGGCCTACGGAAATGCCACGCTACATCGGAAGCTGCCACTGCGGTGCCGTGCGCTTCGAGATCGAAACTGTCATTGATCGTGTGACCGAATGCAACTGCTCGATCTGCCATAAAAAGGGCACTGGGAGGAAAACGTTGTTTCTCTCAAGTAACTCATGGGGTCCGATTGAATGCCGGCTTTCCGAACTAGCCAGCTTCCGCTTGGGGGAAGCAAACCCCCACATTTTCACCAATGCACCCGCAGCGCCGCGATGTCTGCGACCTCGGTTTTTAACATCATATTTGGATGACATTTTGTAAATGAATACCTTTCTGCTTTGTGCTGGTGGTCAACATCACGGCAGCCATCGGAGCATTCTTTTTGGCCATGTGCAGGACCGCCTTGGTCACGTGCGGGCGATTGCTTTAAGCTGGAGAGGTATAGCCGCAAAAATACGCTACAATATTGAGACGTCAGGGATGCCGATCAGGGGGAGTAGGGGATGCGCGATCTGGAAGACATTATGTGGATGCAGGCCATAGACATGTTGGAGCGTGCGGAACGCCTGCAGCGGCGTTTCTTTCAGCCGGCCCCGTCGGGTCGCCAGCCAGCCTGGCAGCCGCCCATGGATGTCTTTGAGAGCAGTGGTGGGCTGCAGATTGTCGTGGCATTGCCCGGCGTTAGCCCGGAGGAGGTACGGGTGGCGTTCAGCGGCAATGTCCTGATGGTGAGCGGTCAGCGTCGGCTCTCCGCGGAGCTGCAAACAGGGCATATCCATCGTCTGGAGATCCCCTACGGCGCTTTTGATCGGCGCTTGCAGGTTCCCGATGGCTTGACCTTACAGGGCTGGGAAATGCGAAACGGCTGCCTCCATTTGTCCTTTCGCCAGCAGAGGGGTATGAAATGAGTAATCCGCACACGGAGGCGAGCGAAAGCAGCAAGCTGGTATTACCTGAAAATGTCCTACCGATATTGCCCATGCGCAATATTGTCCTTTTCCCAGGGGTGGTTCTGCCCCTCGGAATTGGTCGCGCACAGTCGGTAGCGGCGGCCCAGGAGGCCATCCGCCAGGAATGTCCCATTGCCGTGCTGCTGCAAAAGGACCCCGGCAATGATGCACCCGGCCCTGATGACTTGTATCCGGTGGGTACGGTGGCCAGCATATTGCGTTATGTGACCACCGGGGATGGCGGCCACCACCTCATTGCCCAAGGAGAAGGCCGTTTCCGGGTGCACGAATTTTTGCCAGGTTATCCCTTTCTGGCAGCCCGCATCGAGCGACTGGAGGAAATTACGGCTACCGGTTCGGAGCTGGATGCCCGCGTCCTGCTCTTGCGCCAGCAGGCCACCGAAGCCCTCGCTCTCCTGCCGCAGGTGCCTCAGGAGTTGGCCCAGGCCATCGCCCACGTGGAGCAGCCCGGGGCACTGGCGGATCTGATCGCCAACTTTCTCGATCTCAAAGCCGAGGAGCGCCAGCAGATTCTGGAAAATCTTGACGTGCGCAGCCGCCTGGAACAGATCTCGCAGTTTTTAAGCTATCGCATTGAGGTCCTGAAGCTTACCCACAAGATCGGCGAGCAGACCAAGGAGGTCATGGATCGCCGCCAGCGTGAGTATTTCCTGCGCGAGCAACTCAAGGCCATCCAGCAAGAGTTGGGGGAAGGAGAGGAGGGCAACGGTGAGATGGAGGCGCTGGGCCACGCCATTGACGAGGCGCACTTGCCCGCCGAGGCGGAGGCGGTGGCTCGTAAGGAGTTGCGTCGCCTGCAGCGGATGCCCGAAGGGGCCGGCGAGTATGGCATGGTGCGTAGTTATATCGACGCCATTCTGGCCCTCCCCTGGAGCAAGGAGACAGAGGAGCGCATCGACATCGGTGAAGCGCGAGGCGTTCTCGACGAGGATCACTACGACCTCGACAAGATCAAGCGGCGCATCCTGGAGCATCTGGCGGTACATCGCCTGAATTCCAGCGGCAAGAGTCCCATTCTCTGCTTTGTGGGACCGCCGGGAGTGGGCAAGACTTCTCTGGGTCAGAGCATCGCCCGCGCCATGGGGCGCAAGTTTGTGCGCGTGAGCCTGGGCGGCGTCCATGACGAGGCGGAGATCCGCGGCCATCGGCGCACCTATATCGGCGCCCTGCCGGGCAACATCCTCCAGGCTCTGGGCAAGGTGGAGGTGCGCAATCCGGTGATGCTCCTGGATGAAATTGACAAGCTCGGCGCCGGTGGTTTCCACGGCGATCCCGCCGCCGCCCTGCTGGAAGTGCTGGACCCGGAGCAGAACCGTACCTTTCGCGACACCTATCTGGCCATGCCCTTTGACCTCAGCCACGTCTTTTTCATTGCCACGGCCAATATCCTGGATACCATCCCCGGCCCCCTGCGGGACCGCATGGAAATCATCACGCTCTCGGGTTATACGGAGGAGGACAAGATGCATATTGCTTCCCGCTACCTCCTGCCCCGGCAGCGGGAAGCGGCGGGCCTGACGGCGGAGCAACTGGTGCTGGAAGAAGACACCTTGCTGGCCCTCATCCGCGGCTATACCCGCGAGGCCGGCTGCCGCAACCTGGAGCGGGAACTGGGGGCCATTTGCCGCTGGGTGGCGGTGCGCGTCGCCGAGGGCAGCAGCAGCGGGATGCAGGTTCGTCCCGATGACCTGGCCACTATTCTTGGTCCCCAGCACTTTGAAAACGAAGTCGCCTCGCGGGTGGCCCTGCCCGGCGTGGCCACCGGTCTGGCCTGGACGCCGGTGGGCGGGGATATCCTCTTTATCGAGGCCAGCAAGAGCCCCGGTAACGGCCGCCTCATCCTGACCGGCCAGCTTGGCGATGTCATGAAGGAGAGCGCCCAGGCGGCCATGAGCCTGGTCAAGGCGCGGGCGGCGGACTGGCAGATTGCCCAGGAGAGCATCGACAAGAGCGATATCCATATCCACATCCCCGCCGGTGCCATCCCCAAGGACGGCCCCAGCGCCGGCGTGACCCTTGCCGTCGCGCTGATTTCCCTGCTCACCGGCCGCAAGGTGCGGCCGGATGTGGCCATGACCGGCGAGATCAGTCTGCGTGGCCTGGTTCTACCCGTAGGCGGGATCAAGGAAAAGGTCCTGGCGGCGCTGCGTGCCGGTATTCACACGGTGCTATTGCCGGCACGCAACCGCCGGGATTACGAAGACATCCCCGAGAACGCCCGACAACAACTCACCTTCATCTGGATAGAACGGGTGGAAGATGCAGTGGCGCAGGCGCTGGAAATGAGCCAGGAAAGGTAAGGTATCTGAGTCGTGTTACAGGTCTTGCCATCCGGATGCGGATGGTCCGGAAAGTCCGTCGGGCACAAATAAAGCACCTGGCCGTTAAGCCCGGTGCTTGTTTTTATGGTGCCGGCAAGAGGAGTCGAACCTCCGACCTACCGATTACGAATCGGTTGCTCTACCAACTGAGCTACGCCGGCGTGGGCGCGATTGTACCTGTCACCGGGCATGGCGACAAGAATCCACCGCGCTTGGTGATCAGACGGTCTTTTCAGCCTCTTCGGGTAACTCTTCCCGACGGTGGATGAAGAAGCCCTTGAGGTAGTTGCTTTCCGGCACCGCCGGGTGAACGGGGTGATCCATATCCTGACTGCCTTCACCGATGATCTGGTAGTCCCCACGCTGGGCGGCAAAAGCGATCTGGCTGAGCAGTGTTTCCCGGCTCAGATGATGCGAGCAGGACGCCGAGAACAGGATGCCGCCGGGGGTCAGCAGGCGCATGGCCATGTCGTTGAAACGGCGATAGGCGATGCTGCCTTCCTTGAAATCCTTCTTCGATTTAATCAGGGCCGGGGGGTCCAGGACGATGAGATCGAACTGCTCACCGCGGTCGCGCAAATGGTGCAGCGTTTCCATAGCGTCGCCGTGAATGCTGCGCAAGCCCTCAACCTCGTTGCGTCGGGCGTTTTCTTCGAGGATCGCCAGGGCCGGTGCCGAACTGTCCACAGCGGTGACGGCGCTTGCCCCGGCCTTGGCCAGGGGGATGGCAAAGCCACCGAGATAGGCGAAGCAGTCCAGCACCCGGCGCCCTTGGGCAAAGTCCCGCAAGCGGCGGCGATTGGCGCGATGGTCATAAAACCAGCCGGTTTTTTGCCCGCCGCGCGGGTCAACCTGGAACAGGCAGTCGTTTTCCCAAACCTCCAGCCGCTCCGGGATATGCCCGAAAAGGACTTCGACGCGGTCTTCCAACCCTTCCAATCGCCGCGCCGCGCCGCTGGCCTTCAGCAAAATGCCCGCCGGGCGCAGCAGACCCTGCAAAGCCGCCGTGATCAGAGGCAAATCGCGATCCATGCCGAGACTACCTGCCTGCAGCACCAGATGGTCCTCATAGCGGTCGATGACCAGGCCCGGCAAACCATCGCCTTCACCATGCACCAGGCGATAAAAAGGCGCAGTGAACAGACGCTCCCGCATCCGCAAAGCCTGCTGTAAGCGGGTGCGATAAAAGCCCTCGTCGATGCTGACATGGGGGTCACGGCTCAACAGGCGCGCACAGAGCAGGGTATGGGGATTGACGTGGGCGAGCCCCAGGGCCTTGCCCTGGGCGTCTTCCATCCGGCAGACGCTGCCTGGAGTGACGGCGGTGAGCGGGGTTTTCTGGACATCGATTTCGTTGCTGTAGACCCATAGATGACCGGCGCGGAGGCGGCGATCCTCCTTGGGACGCAGGCGAAGGACGGGGTATGGGCTGGCAGAAGACATGAGTGGACCTGATGGTGAAAGCGGGAGTGCCCCGGAAGCATGGGGTCTGGACGTTCCGGCGCATTTTACAGACTTTTCAACTGCCCGTATATTGAGCACACCATACTGCGGTGTTCCGCTCCCGACTGACCTGATATCTTGCCGAGGAGGATATGTGTCCAGTGCCGACCAAATTCGTGCCATCCGTTGGGAGGAGGGTCAGCTCTGCCTTCTCGATCAAAGGCTGTTGCCGCAGCAGGAAACCTGGTTGAAGCTCAGTGATTATCGTGCGGTGGCGGTAGCGATTCGGCAGATGGTAGTGCGTGGTGCGCCGGCAATCGGCATTACCGCCGCTTATGCCATGGCACTGGCCGTGCGCGAGGCGAGCACACATGCGGACTGGCAGGCACGCCTGCTGAGTGCCGCCGACGAGATCAAGGCGGCACGACCGACCGCGGTGAATCTCGCCTGGGCGACAGACCGGCAACTGGCATTGGCGCAATCGGCGTCTACCGCGGGGCAGGCCGTTGCCGCGCTTTTACAGGCCGCTCATGACTTGCTCCGAGACGATATCGCCGATAACCAGCGTATGGGCCGTTATGGCGCGGAGCTCCTGCCGGCGGAGGGTGGCATTCTCACCCATTGCAATACGGGCAGTCTGGCGACCGGTGGATACGGCACGGCACTGGGCGTGATTCGTGCAGGGATTTCTGCGGGT
Organism: Acidithiobacillus ferruginosus; assembly: GCF_018854495.1. GTDB lineage: Bacteria > Pseudomonadota > Gammaproteobacteria > Acidithiobacillales > Acidithiobacillaceae > Acidithiobacillus > Acidithiobacillus ferruginosus. The sequence continues at coordinate 5,287 of NZ_JABBDR010000197.1, read as the reverse complement.
AAGCAGCTCCATATCTATGCTGACGAAACCAGGCCTTGGCTGCAGGGCGCGCGCCTCACCGCCTGGGAGTTGCAGCAGGAAGGTATTCCCTTTCATCTCCATGCCGACAGCGCCGCGGCCTATCTGATGCAGCAAGGCCTGATCCATGCGGTGATCGTTGGTGCTGACCGCATTGCCGCCAATGGCGACACGGCGAACAAAATTGGCACCTACAGCCTCGCCGTATTGGCGCAATATCATCAGATTCCTTTCTATGTCGCGGCGCCATTGAGTACGGTGGATTTCGCCATGCCCGATGGCGGCGGCATCGTCATCGAAGAGCGCCCCGCCGCCGAGGTGCAGCAGTGTGCGGGCCATGCGGTGGCACCAGAAGGTGTCGAAGTACGCAATCCGGCCTTTGATGTCACCCCCGCCAGTCTGATCACCGCCATTATCACCGAGCGCGGCGTGGCGCGCCCAGGGTTTCCGGTGGCGCTCCAGGCGCTAGCCGCTGGCCACATGCAGGCTTAGCCCCGCTGTGGCATAATGCCGTGTTGAAAAAATAATCAGGGGTACTCAGTCTCCACATGATCGAATTCGCCAAAGAAACCATTCCTGTCAGTCTCGAAAAGGAGATGCGCCAGTCCTACCTCGATTACGCCATGAGCGTGATCGTCGGTCGTGCCCTGCCGGACGCCCGCGACGGCCTCAAGCCAGTGCATCGTCGTGTGCTCTTCGCCATGCACGAGATGAGCAACGACTGGAATAAGCCCTATAAGAAGTCGGCGCGTGTCGTCGGTGATGTCATCGGTAAATACCATCCCCACGGCGACACCGCCGTCTATGACACGATGGTGCGGATGGCGCAGGACTTTTCCATGCGCTACCCGCTCATCGACGGGCAGGGTAACTTTGGTTCCGTGGATGGCGACAGCCCCGCCGCCATGCGCTACACCGAAGTGCGCATGTCCCGCATTGCCCACGAGATGCTGGCGGATCTGGAAAAGGAGACCGTTGATTTCGGCCCCAACTACGATGAGAAGGAGATGGAACCGCTGGTCATGCCAGCGCGTATCCCCAATCTGCTGATCAATGGCTCGGCGGGCATCGCCGTCGGTATGGCGACCAATATCCCGCCCCACAATCTGACGGAAGTGATCAGTGCCTGTCTGGCGCTGGTGGATGATCCCGAGACTCCGGATGAAGACCTGTTTACCTTGATCCCGGCGCCGGATTTCCCGACGGCGGGCTTCATTCATGGCCGTGCCGGCAGTATCGAAGCCTACCGCACCGGGCGGGGCCGCGTGGTCATGCGCGCGCGCTGCGAGTTCGAGACGGACAAAAAATCCAACCGGCAGAGCATCATCGTCACCGAACTGCCCTATCAGGTGAACAAGGCCAAGCTCATCGAGCGCATCGCCGAGATGGTCAAGGAAAAGCGTCTGGAAGGCATCAGTGACCTGCGCGACGAGTCCGACAAATCGGGTATGCGTATCGCCATTGAACTCAAACGGGATGCCAATGCCGATGTGGTGCTGAATAATCTTTACCAGCACACGGTCATGCAGAGCGTGTTCAATATCAATATGGTGGCGCTGCTGGACGGGGCACCGCGGACCCTCGGTCTGCGCGATCTGCTGCAGGCCTTCATCCAGCATCGCCGCGAGGTGGTCACCCGGCGCACCGTCTTCGAGCTGAAGAAGGCACGCGATCGCGCCCATATCCTGGAAGGCCTGGCGGTGGCGCTGGTCAATCTGGACCCGCTCATCAGCCTGATCCGGGCGGCGGCCAGCCCGGCAGAAGCCAAGGCGCAGATGCTGGCGAAGTCCTGGGAGCCGGGCATGGTCGCGGCGCTGCTGGTCGAACGTGGCGAACCCTCGGAGGGGATGCACGCGGACGGATATCACCTGTCCGAGTTGCAGGCCCAGGCCATTCTCGATTTGCGTTTGCACCGTCTGACGGGGCTGGAGCAGGACAAAATCCGCGATGAATATCTGGCCTTGCTGGATCGCATCCGCGAGTTGCTGGAGATTCTCGGCTCGAAGACCCGGCTCATGGAGGTCATCCGCGAAGAGCTAGTGGCCATCCGCGATCAATACGGGGATGCCCGGCGCAGCGAGATCGTGGCGGATACCGGTGATATTTCGACGGAAGATCTGATTACCGAAGAGGAAATGGTGGTGACCTTCACCCACGCCGGTTATATCAAGGCGCAGCCGGTGACGGTCTTCAATGCCCAGAGACGGGGCGGCAAGGGCAAGATGGCCACCACCACCAAAGAAGAAGACTTTGTCGAACGCATGTTCTGCGCTTCGACCCATGCCTATTGTTTGTTCTTCAGCAATCTCGGTAAAGTCTTCTGGCAAAAGGTGTATCAGTTGCCGCAGGCAGGTCGTGGCGCCAAGGGCAAGCCCATCGTCAACATGCTGTCGCTGGCGCCCACGGAGCGCATCACCGCCGTGCTGCCGGTGCGTGACTTTACCGAGGGCCAGTTTGTCTGCATGGTTACCTCCCTGGGCGTCGTCAAAAAGACACCGGTCATGGAGTATTCCCGCCCGCGTAGTCAGGGGATCAATGCCATCAACCTGGATCCCGGTGATCGTCTGGTCGCCGTTGGCCTCTCCGACGGGCAGCGCGAGTTCATGCTCTTTACCCGGCACGGCATGGCGGTGCGCTTCCCCGAGGCGAAGGTTCGGGCCATGGGTCGCAATGCCCGGGGCGTGCGCGGTATCAGTCTGGAAGAGAATGATCGGGTGATTTCGGCACAGTGGGTGGACTCCAGTCAGGTGATCCTTACCACTACGGCCAATGGTTACGGTAAATTGACGAAAGTGGACGAATACCGCCGCACCAACCGGGGCGGGAAGGGCGTCATTGCCATCCAGACCAACGAGCGTAATGGCGACGTGGTGGGCGCGCTGGCGGTAACGGAGCGGGACGAGTTGATGCTGGTCTCCGACCACGGCACCCTGATTCGTATCGCGGTAAACAGCATCCGCCGCACCGGCCGGAATGCGCAGGGGGTGCGTTTGATTAATCTGGGCGAGGGTGAACAACTCGCGGGACTGGCATTGATTGCCGATACGGACGAAGAGGAGGGGGAGCAGACCGATCTGCCCCAGTAAATGCACTATGAATCAAACTATTTTTAATTTCAGCGCTGGTCCCGCGGTTTTGCCCCACGTGGTTCTGGAACAGGTTCAGGCAGAGCTTCTGGATTGGCATGGCAGCGGCATGTCGGTCATGGAAATGAGCCATCGTGGTCCCGAATTCATGAAGATTGCCGCCGAGGCGGAACAGGATATTCGCGATCTCCTGGACATTCCGGCCAATTACAAGATTTTGTTTTTGCAGGGCGGAGCGACGCTGCAATTCGCCATGGTTCCGCTTAACCTGCTGCGCGGTCATGGCAAGGCCAGCTATGTACAGACGGGAATCTGGTCCAAGAAAGCGATTGCGGAAGCGCGGCGTTTTACCGCGGTGGAGATTGCCGCCAGCAACGAGGATCGTCACGCCAGCTACGTGCCCATGCAGGCGGACTGGCAGGTCAGCCCGGATACTGCATATGTGCACATCACCGGGAATGAAACCATCGGCGGCGTGGAGTTCGATTTCATTCCGGATCTGGGCGATATTCCGCTGGTCAGCGATGCCTCTTCCCATATTCTTTCCAAGCCCATGGATGTCAGCCGTTTCGGTCTGATATACGCCGGCGCGCAGAAAAATATCGGCCCCGCCGGACTGACCCTGGTCATCGTTCGTGATGACCTCATCGGCCACGCACCGGCAAACACAGCCACCATGCTGGATTACGCCGTCTATGCCAAAGAGGAATCCATGCATAATACGCCGCCGACCTTCGCCATCTATGTCGCTGGCCTGGTTTTCAAGTGGCTCAAACAGCTCGGCGGCCTTGAAAAGATGGCGGAGATCAACGCGCGAAAGGCCCGGTTGCTCTATGACGCCATCGATGAATCCCGTGGGTTTTATGCCAACCCGGTGGAAACCCGCAATCGCTCACGCATGAATGTGCCTTTTACGCTGGCGGATGCGGCCATGGATGAAGCCTTTCTCAAGGGCGCCAGGAGCCATGGCATGATCCAGCTCAAGGGACACCGCTCGGTAGGCGGCATGCGCGCCTCCATTTACAACGCGATGCCAGAGATTGGCGTACAGATCTTGGCGGACTACCTGCGGGACTTCGCCCGCCAGCACGGTTGAGGAGCGCCACCATGCCGACCGTTTTGATCGCCGATAAAATGTCTGCACGTGCGGTAGAAATATTTCACGAACGGGGTATCGCCGTGGAGGTGAAAACCGGTCTGGGCAAAGAGGCACTTTGCGCGATCATCGGTCAGTACGATGGTCTGGCGATACGCTCGGCGACCAACGTGGATGCCGACGTGCTCGCCGCTGCCAGCCGCCTGAAGGTGGTGGGGCGAGCTGGTATCGGCGTGGACAATGTCGATATCCATGCGGCCAGCAAACGCGGCGTGATCGTCATGAATACCCCCTATGGCAACACGGTGACGACCGCAGAGCATGCCATCGCCCTGATGATGGCGGCGGCACGGATGATCCCCCAGGCCACCATGAGCCTGAAGGCGGGGCAGTGGGAAAAATCCCGCTTCCAGGGGGTCGAACTCTACCAGAAGACCCTGGGTGTCATCGGCACGGGTAATATCGGTTCGCTGGTGATTGCCCGTGCCCAAGGTCTGGGGATGCGGGTCATCGCCTACGATCCCTACCTCTCCAAAAGCCGTGCGGCCGATCTCGGCGTGGAACTGGTGGAGATGGATACGCTGCTGGCCCATGCCGATTTTTTAACGGTCCATACGCCGCTGACGGATGCTACCCGTAACCTTTTCCGTGCCGAGACCTTTGCCAAAATGAAGCCGGGTGCCATTCTGGTGAATGCCGCACGTGGCTGCATCGTGGATGAGGCAGCCCTGTACGACGCCTTGAAATCCGGGCACTTGCGCGCCGCGGCTCTGGATGTTTTCTGCAAGGAACCGGTGCATGGCGACAATCCTTTGCTGGAACTGGACAACTTCATCTGTACGCCGCACCTCGGGGCTTCCACCGAAGAGGCGCAGGTCAATGTCGCCATCCAGGTGGCCGAGCAGATCAGTGCCTATCTATTGCGCGGCGTGGTCCAGAATGCGGTCAATCTGCCGTCCGTCAAAGAGGAGGAATTGCTGCTGTTGCAGCCCTACCTCAATCTCGGAGAGCGGCTCGGACTGGTTCTGGGGCAACTGGCGGGTTCCGGGCTGCGCGAAGTGGTGATCGAATATGCCGGCGAAGTTGC
>NZ_JABBDR010000196.1 GCF_018854495.1 Acidithiobacillus ferruginosus | reverse complement strand
CTACCCCCCCCCCCCCTTCAACTGCTAGTTTCAAGGGGGGGATAAAGTGGTGCATTGATAAAAACACAGAAACTTTTTATGGCTACTCCAATACCTTAGAAAAGGAGATTTTAATGATTGGGTTTATTTTAAATGTCATCATCTCAGCGATTATGTTGGTAGTGATATTTTATGGTTTTAAAAAACTTATGAGATAACTTATAAGCCGTCTGTTTATATCTCTCTGAGCAGTTGGAATCTATTTCTTTCCTGATTAGCACGATGATTCCGCTGCGCGGAGCCAGCGCTCGGGTCGGGGCCCTATGTTGACGGCTGCACGAAGCAATCTGCTCGCCTGAAAGATGGTAGAGGCGCTTTAACACCAATATCCGCACCATGGTTTCCGTGGAATACGGAGGGCGACCGCCCTGGGGACTCACCGGACGAGGGGCCACACGATCGACCTCTGCCGCCAGGGCAGGAAAGTCGATGCAGGAAGCGATGCGCAGCAATGGATCATCCAGCTGATCCAGTTTCTGCTGGTGGAAATCCGCTGCAAACAGGTCGGTTTTCCAGTCCCCAGCCGAACGCTTGACCGGGGGGTGGGTCGCGCCCAAAGTAACAATTCCCCGCGCGTGACCGAGTGCCTCCGTGAAGTCGGTGCGGCGCGGAGGCGTCTTCCTGCCTGCGGCTGCTACCGCCGACCAGAACGTCAGGAGTGTGATATGGCAATGGACCTACTTTGGTCGCAAGGGATCCTTGTGTTGCACCTGGGAATTATCATCTTCAATGTGGTCGGTTTGGTGGTTATTCCCTGGGGTGCCTGGCGGCATTGGCGTTGGGTGCGGATTTTCTGGTGGCGCGCCTTGCACCTCGTTGCTCTATTCGTCGTGGCCCTTCAGGCCCTACTGGGGCGAGCGTGCTTTTTGACCATTTGGCAAAGCCGGCTGCAGGAAGAATCGGGTCGGGAAGGATTCCGTGCGCCATTCATTCAAACCTGGGTCAACCATCAGCTCTTTTGGAACCTGCCGATGACGTTTTTCACCGTCGTCTACCTCCTCGTCTGGATTTACGTAATCATACTCTGGTGGAAAGTGCCGCCCGTTTGGCCGAGGAGAGGAACCGTAGCCTGATGGGCGGCCAAAGACTGCTTGCAGACATTCAGCAGCGGAAAGCCAATGACATCATCCGACCCATAGCTGCAAGAAAAAACCACAACCGAGAACGCTAGCCGTTGGCGAAAGGTGTTGGTTTTTGGTGCCTTGATTCCCGCAAACCCACTCGTAGCTTGGTTCTCAGAGGATTTGCCATCGGCGGAAATTTTTCTTCAATAAAAAGGCCGCAAACCCTATATTGGGTGCGGCCTTCAGTCAAACCACCAACACCTTTCGCCAACGGCTAGAATCTGGGGGGGGTGGCAATCAGGGAGCGTGGGAAACGCGCTGTCCATCGGTGGATTTTCCTGGGACAGTGAGAGAGCGGGAGAGTGGCATGGCGGCAAGGTCGTCGTGAACTTTCTCGCGGCCGATACCGGCAACCTGAAAGCGTATGCTGGCGATATTCAGGGCGTTAGCAATTGAATTGACTGATGCGGCGATTTTGTGGACGATTTGGGCACCGACTCGCTGGATACCGAGGAATTGGTGATGGCGCTGGAAGAAGAATTTGACTGCGACATGCCAGATGATGCGACAAACATCGGGACAGTTGGGGATGTCGTGAACTACTTTACGTCACACGTAGCTCCTTTGAGCCTAAATGATTAACCACCAAAATCTGCATAAAAATCAATTGGTTGTTACGGCATGGGCACCCGTTCCCGATGGCGTCCGGAATCCGCCACCGGCACCCGCATCGTCACCAACCCTTAACCCACGGCCACCCTCACACTCCCAATATGCACCATCTGCATGAATGAAGGCCTTAGGAG
>NZ_JABBDR010000195.1 GCF_018854495.1 Acidithiobacillus ferruginosus | reverse complement strand
CGCCCGCCGTAGCGGTGCCGCTCGGCGGGGCGGGCGGCGCAGTGAAGACGGTGGCAATGCCGATGCTCTGGCTCTGGCACGGCGCCGTAAGTCCGCAGACAAACGAAACCGCGGCAGGGGTGGTCCTGCGATCAGCGAATGGGCGGTGGCACCGGTCATCCGCGAAGTGGCGCTCCCGGAAACGATCACCGTGGGTGAACTGGCCAGCCGGATGGCGATCAAGGCTACCGACGTGATCAAAGCGATGATGAAGATGGGGGTGATGGCCACCATCAATCAGGTGATCGATCAGGAAACCGCCGCAATCGTCGTGGAAGAGTTGGGACACAAGGTGAAGCTGGTGGGAATCACCAGCCCCGAGGCTTTTTTGACGGAAGACGGGGCGGCAGAGACGCCGATCATGGGCCGGCGGCCCCCCGTGGTGACCGTCATGGGACATGTGGATCATGGTAAAACGTCGCTGTTGGACCGGATTCGCTCTACCCAGGTAGCGAGTGGTGAGGCCGGGGGCATTACCCAGCACATCGGCGCCTACCATGTGGAGACGCCCAAGGGCATGGTGACCTTCCTCGATACGCCGGGCCATGAGGCGTTTACCGCGATGCGGGCCCGCGGTGCGCAGGCGACGGATATCGTCGTGCTGGTGGTGGCGGCCGATGACGGGGTGATGCCCCAGACGATCGAGGCGATTCACCACGCCAAGGCGGCCAAGGTGCCCATCGTGGTGGCCGTCAACAAGATCGACAAACCCTCCGTGGATCCGGAACGCATACGCCAGGAACTCGCCGGCCATGAAGTGGTGCCCGAGGAGTGGGGCGGTGACACGCAATTTGTGAATGTTTCGGCAAAGACCGGGTTGCATATCGACGATCTGCTGGACGCCATTTTGTTGCAGGCGGAGATGCTGGATCTGGATGTTCAGATCAACGGTCCGGCGAAGGGTGTGGTCATCGAGTCCCGGCTGGATCGTGGACGTGGTGTCGTGGCATCGGTGCTGGTCCGTCAGGGCACCCTGCATACGGGTGACATGCTTCTGGCTGGCGCGCAATTTGGACGTGTGCGGGCGTTGGTGGATGATGCCGGGCACTCTACACAATCGGTGGCTCCGGGCATGCCGGCAGAGGTGCTCGGGCTGGGAGATGTCCCCCAGGCCGGTGACGAGGTGGTCGTGGTGGCGGATGAACGCAAGGCTCGCGAAGTGGCGCTCTTTCGCCAGGGCAAGTTCCGTGATGTACGTCTGGCGAAGAGTCAGAAGGCGACGCTGGAGAGCCTGTTCGAGGCGGCAGCGGATGGTCAGTTGCAGCAGTTGAATCTGCTGATCAAGGCGGACGTACAGGGTTCCGCCGAGGCTTTGACCACTACCCTGGAACGCCTTTCCACTTCAGAGGTCAAGGTCAATGTCATCCACTCCGGGGTCGGTGGAATCACGGAGTCCGATGTGAATCTTGCCGCAGCGTCACAGGCGGTTATCATCGGCTTCAACGTGCGTGCGGAAGCGCCCGCGCGGCGCCTGATCGAACATAGCGGGGTGGATGTTCGTTACCACAGCATCATTTATGACGCGGTGGACGAGGTGAAGGCCGCCATGAGTGGTATGCTCGCGCCGGAAATCCGTGAGCGTATTCTGGGGCATGCGCAGGTGCGTGAGACATTCCGGGTGCCCAAGGTGGGCATGATCGCCGGTTGCATGGTTACCGACGGCCTCCTGCGGCGCAGCGCGAAGGTTCGGGTGATCCGTCAGGATGTGGTCATCTATTCCGGAGAAATGGACTCGCTGCGGCGTTTCAAGGAAGACGTCAAGGAAGTGCGTGAAGGCTTTGAGTGTGGTGTGGGTATCCGCAACTTCAATGACCTGAAGAATGGTGACGTCATTGAGGCGTTTGAAACCACTGAAGTGGCGCGAACGGTCTAGGAGGCAATGTTGCACAGTTCCCATCGCCCCTATCCGCGCGGCGCCAGGGTGGCCCATTTGCTCCGGGAAGAGATAGCGGCGGTGTTGCCGCGTCTGCACGGCATGTCTTCCGGGTTGTCTCCGCTGCCCCCCAGCATCACCATGGTGGATTTGCCGACAGACATGCGCTCGGCAACCGTATATTTTTCGTTGATGGATGGTCCCGATCGGGCCGACACGATGCGCGAAGTTCTGCAGGATCATGCCGGCGAGATCCGGCAGATGCTGGGAAGGCGGTTGGCGTTGAGGCGCATCCCACCACTGCACTTTGTCTACGACGCGCGTTTTGACCGTGGTGCGGAAATGGCGGAACTCCTGGCCCATCTTCCGCCTGCGCCGGAGGATCTGCCATGAGTTGTCAGCATGGTCTGCTGCTCCTCGACAAGGCGGCGGGTCTGACGTCCAACGCCGCTCTGCAGCGGGCCAAGCGTCTGCTCGGCGTAAAAAAGGGCGGGCATACGGGAAGTCTTGACCCCATCGCCACCGGACTGCTGGTCCTGCTCTTCGGCGAGGCCACCAAAGTCTCGGATTATATTCTCAATGCGGACAAGTCCTATCGGGCGACCCTGCGGCTGGGCCAGACCACGACCACCGGCGACAGCGAAGGCAGTGTGCTGGAAGAACGGCCTGTTGCGGTCAGCGAAGCGCAGGTGCGCGCGGTGCTGCCGCAGTTTCTCGGAGAGATTGCGCAGATTCCGCCCATGTATTCGGCGATCAAGCAGGGGGGCAGGCCGCTTTACGAGTTGGCGCGCAAGGGGCTGGAGGTGGAGCGGGCGCCACGCCAGGTACGCATCGATGCCCTCGACCTGGTTTCCCTGGAGGGTGACCGCTTGGTGCTGGATGTGCGCTGTTCCAAGGGTACCTATATCCGCAGTCTGGCGGTGGACATCGGTGCGGCACTGGGCTGCGGTGCACATGTCGAAGGATTGCGGCGCACGTCCACCGGTCCTTTCGATGTCGCGCAGGCGCTGACCCTGGAAGGGCTCGCCGACGAGCTCGGACGGGGCGTGTGCCCCCTCAAGGCCATGGATCTGGCCCTGGAATATTTACCGGCGGTGACCCTGACGGAGAACACCGCCTATTATCTGCGTCAGGGGCAGGGGGTCGTGGTCGCCCATGCACCTTCTCTCGGGCGCATTCGTCTCTACGGGCCGGGGGAGCAGTTTCTCGGTTTGGGAGAGGTGATGGACGACGGAAAGGTGGCGCCTCGCCGCCTCATGAGCGTAAACTAGAGGTTATTATTTTTCAGAATTTCCGAGGAGTAGGAATTATGGCGTTGTCTCATGATATCAAAGCAGAAGTTGTTCAGGGTTATGCCACCCATGTGGGGGATACGGGTTCTCCGGAAGTGCAGGTTGCCCTGCTGACCACCCGAATCGAAGGGCTGACGGATCATTTCAAGGTGAACAAGCATGACCACCATTCCCGTCAGGGGCTTCTGCGGATGGTCGGCCAGCGCCGCAAGTTGCTGGACTACCTGAAGAAGCGGGATGTGAATCGCTATCGCACGCTGATCGAACGTCTGGGTCTGCGCAAGTAAGGAGAGAGTTTTGACCACGATCCGGAAAGAAGTAGATTTTGGCGGCCGCCGCCTGCAACTGGAGACGGGCCGCATGGCGCGTCAGGCGGACGGTGCGGTGCTGGTTTCCAGCGGAGACACGGTCGTTCTGGTGACGGCAGTGGGCCGCCGGGAGATGAAGCCGGGCCAGGATTTCTTTCCGCTGACGGTCAATTATCAGGAGAAGGCCTACGCGGCGGGCAAAATTCCCGGTGGTTTCTTCAAGCGGGAAGGGCGACCCACGGAAAAGGAGACGCTGACGTCGCGTCTGATCGATCGTCCTATCCGGCCGCTCTTTCCCAAGGGCTTCATGAACGAAGTGCAGGTTATCGCTACGGTGGTGTCGGTGGATCGGGATAACGATCCCGATATTCTGGCACTGGTGGGTGCCTCGGCGGCACTGGCGGTTTCCGGCATTCCGTTCAATGGCCCGATTGGCGCGGCCCGGGTGGCTTACATCGACGGGCAATATGTGCTCAACCCCAGTTACGCACAACTGACCACTTCGCAACTGGATCTTGTGGTGGCAGGAACCCGGCACGCCGTACTCATGGTCGAGTCCGAGGCGCAGCAGTTGTCCGAAGAGATCATGCTGGAAGCGGTGATGTTCGGTCACGCGCAGTTCCAGCCCGTCATCGAAACCATCGAAGCGCTGGCACGGGAGGCCGGCAAGCCGCGCTGGGAGTGGGTGGCGCCGGTGGCCGATGAAGCTCTGGGTGTGCAGGTGCGCGAGAAAGCCACACCGCTTCTGCAGGAAGCCTATGCGCTGACGGAGAAGCAGGCGCGCAGCAAGCGGCTGGAAGATGTGCAGCAGGCCATGGCGACCGAATTTGGCAGTGACGATGCGGGACGCGGAGACATGGTTCGCGGACTGTTGAAAAAAATTGAAACCGGCATCGTGCGTGGACGTATTCTGGATGGCGCGCCCCGCATCGATGGCCGGGACAGCAAGACGGTGCGGCCCATCACCATCGAGGCGGGCGTGTTGCCGCGGACCCATGGTTCGGCGCTCTTCACCCGGGGGGAAACCCAGGCGTTGGTGGTGGCGACTTTGGGTACCAAGGGCGACGAGCAGATCATCGATGCCCTGCAGGGTGAAAGCCGTGACCGCTTTATGCTGCATTACAACTTCCCCCCCTTCTCCACCGGTGAAACGGGTATGGTGGGTTCGCCCAAGCGCCGGGAGATCGGGCACGGGCGTCTGGCGAAGCGGGCGATAGCGGCGGTCCTGCCGACCGACAGCGAATTCCCGTACAGCCTACGGGTTGTTTCTGAAGTACTGGAGTCCAATGGCTCTTCCAGTATGGCGACGGTCTGTGGCGCCTCCCTGGCACTGATGGACGCGGGCGTACCCCTCAAAGCGCCGGTGGCGGGCGTGGCCATGGGCCTCATCAAGGAAGGAGCGCGTTTTGCCGTCCTCACCGACATCCTGGGTGATGAAGATCATCTGGGCGATATGGATTTCAAGGTGGCGGGCACCGAACAAGGGGTGACCGCCCTGCAGATGGATATCAAGATCGACGGGATTACCCGGGAAATCATGGCGCAGGCGCTCAAGCAGGCACTGGCGGGGCGGCTGCATATCCTCGGCCTGATGAATGGCGTGCTGGCTAAGGGCCGTGGCGAGTTGTCCGACTACGCACCGCGCATCATCACCATCCAGATCAATCCGGATCGCATCCGCGACGTCATCGGACCGGGCGGTAAAGTCATCCGCGCCCTGACCGAAGAAACCGGCGCGACCATCGATATCCAGGACAACGGCACGGTAACCATCGCCTCGGTGGACGGTGAAGCGGGCGCCGCCGCGAAGCGACGTATCGAGTTGCTGACGGCGGATGTGCAGGTCGATACCATTTACGACGGAAAAGTGGCCAAGATCATGGATTTTGGCGCCTTTGTGACGATTCTGCCGGGACGCGACGGTCTGCTGCACATTTCCCAGATCAGCAACGAACGGGTCAGCGATGTCCACGATCATCTCAAGGAAGGGCAGGCGGTGCGTGTCAAGGTTCTGGAAGTGGATCGCCAGGGCAAGATCAAGCTGAGCATGAAGGATATTCCGCAATAATCCATCTACCGACGTCGTTGAGCGCCAATGGCGACACAGGTGGACCGGTACGGTCCACTTTTGTTGTTACCTCCTGACATGACGCGCGCCGTCGAAGCTCTCTGCACGACGCTGGATAACGGTGTGACCGTGATCAGCGAGCGACTGCCGGGGCGCCGGAGTGTGGCCTTGTCCCTGACCGTCGGCAACGGCAGCCGGGATCAGGCCCCGGACGAAAACGGCTTCGCCCACCTGCTGGAGCATATGCTCTTCAAAGGCAGCACGGAGCGCGATGGCGATGCGCTCAATGCGGCGATGGAGTCGTTGGGCGGTACCATCAATGCGTTCACGGATCGGGAAAGCACGGTGTTTCACGGGACGGTACTGGCGGAGGATGCCGCCGACGCCTTCACGCTGCTGACCGAGCTGTTGACGAAGCCGCGCTTCGACCACGCCGACCTGCGCCTGGAAAAGCGCGTGGTTGCTCAGGAAGCGGCCATGGCGGCAGAGGATGTGGAGGATTGGGCCCAGGAGCGCGCCCTCGCGGAAATCTGGGGAACCCATCCCCTGGCCTGGCCGGTGCTGGGGAATGCCCAATGCATCCGCTCCGCCAGTCGCAAGCGCCTGCAAGCCTATCACCAGCGGATCCTCGCCGAATCGCCGCTGATCATTACCGCCGTCGGAGAAGTGGAGCATGGGGCGCTCTGCACCTGGGCGGAGGCCGCCTTCCGGGGGCCGCGCGGGAGGGCACGTACCGCAGTGCCCGCCCCCGGTTTTCATGGCGGACAGAAACGGCTGCGCCGCGCCCAGGCGCAGCAGGCGCACCTGATCTGGATGGCGCCCGCGTGCAGCGTCGCCGCAGAGGACTATCTGGCCTATGTGGTGGCCAACGCCATACTGGGCGGTGGTACGGCCTCCTATCTGTTCCGCGAGTTGCGCGAGAAGCGCGGGCTGGCCTACCAGGTATTCTCCCATCTCGATCCCCTCCGTGACTGCGGTGAATGGACGCTCTATGCGGCCACGCCGGGCGCGCAGCACGTTCAGGCGGCAGCGGCGATGGCAGAGGTCCTGGCGACGTTGCTGGAGCATGGACCGACCGCAGCGGATATGATCTGGGCCAAGCGCAGCCTGCGGATTCAGCTCCTGCTGGGGCAGGAGGATGCGGAAATTCGCATGAGCCGCCTGACGCGGCAATGGCTCTATCTGGGGCGTCTGGTTCCGGCGGAAGAGTCTCTCCGGACCCTTGCGGCGGTGGACGCCGACGCCGTCCTGCGGGTTTTGCGTAAGGCCTGGACCGAGCGCTTTGAGTTGATGTGCCTGCCGACGCGGCGCTGATCTCAGGAAAAGTGGTCTTTCCAGCGGCGCAGGGCGCTGAAGACGCGGACAGGGTCGTCCCCCGTAGCGGGATCGAAGGCGTTGGCACTGCGGATCAGAGCGGGCTCGCGGCACCGCAGAAAAGGGTTGCTGGCGCGTTCCAGGGCCATGTCGGAGGGTAAGGTGGGTTCGTTGCGCGCGCGCTGTGCGATGGCTTCCTTCTGGCGCTGCACTATGACCGGATTGTCCGGGTCGGCCTGGGCCGCGAAGCGCAGATTCGTGAGGGTGTATTCATGGGCGCAGTAGACGGCGGTGTGATCAGGCAGCGCCGCGAGACGTTGCAGGCTGTGAAACATCTGCGCTGCGGTGCCCTCGAAGAGGCGCCCGCAGCCTGCGGCGAAGAGGGTGTCTCCGCAGAAAAGGACATTTTTCCACCAATACGCGATATGATCGCGGGTATGGCCGGGTACCTCCAGCACCGTGAGCATCTCCGCATCCAGCGTCAGGCGACCCTCGGCCACGGCATGGGTCAGTCCCGGAATGCGCTGGTTGGCGCCGTATACGGGAATACCGAAATACTGCGCCAGCGCTTCTACGCCTCCGGTGTGGTCCGCATGATGGTGGGTACAGAGAATGGCGCTCGGGCGGAGCGTATGTTCCGCGCACCAGTCAAGGACGGGTTCCGCGCAACCGGGGTCGATAATCCACGCCCCTTTGGGCGTTTCGGCGACGTAGATGTAGTTATCCGTAAAGGCAGGAATAAAATGAACGGGCATTTTTGCATCTCCCTTCGGGCAAGGTACCATAGGCCCATTATGGCATTGAATCGGGGTGGTGGACGTTAGTGTTTTCCTTTTTCGCCGCCGCAAGGCCATCGCGCTGATATGCGGCATCCGGGATGCCAAAGTCGGCCACGGGAACGCCGCGCCGCCATCTGGTGGAACGGCCGCAGCGGCCGCCTCCTGCTTGACCGTGCCCGGGATATGCTGCCGCGCTGGATAGAGCGCCTGCAGCCGGAGACCATTCTGCAGCTCGGGCAACCCGTTTTCTGGGGACTACCGCCCCACCACGAGCATACCTGGGTACTGCTCAATGACGGCTTTGCCCTGCCTTCCGACCAGTATCTGCAGGCCTATGGTGTCTGTGAGGCGATGCCTTTCGCGGCCATGCGTTTCGACCTGGTCATCGTCCCATTCTGTCTGACCCGCATGGCCAATCCGCAGGCGGTGCTGGAGGAGTGCTGGCGGGTCCTGCGTCCCGAAGGTCATGTGCTGATCATGGATTTCAATCCGGGGGGAAGCCTGAGCGTGGTACGCCGATGGCATCTCTGGCGCAGGGATCGCGCCTGGCCATGGCTGCGCCCCTTCCTGCCTTTGGGACGACTGCGCACTCTGCTCGAGGGGCAGGGTTTCGTGCTCCGCGAGGGCCGTTATTTTCAATATACCGTTCCGGGCTTGAGGCGCAATGCGCAGTGGATGGAATTGGTGGGTGACCGCTGGTGGCCGGCAGGGGCCAACGCCTATCTGATACTGGCGCAGCGGCGGGATCCCGAGCGGCCGCTGGTGGGTGCGGTCCGGTCGTTCAAAGTGCGTTCCGGGCGTCAGAACGTCCGGTCCGAAGCCCCTGTCGCCTATGCTGGCCCCGACCCTGAGAACGCCGCCCCATGCCCGAAAAAATGATAGACCTCTTTACCGATGGCGGGTGCCGCGGTAACCCCGGTATCGGCGCCTGGGGCGTGTGGCTGCGGCTGGCCGGGCAGGAGCGGGTCTTATGGGGCTTCGCCCCGGAAACGACGAACAACCGGATGGAGCTGACGGCGGCTTTGCGCGGTCTGGAGGCGCTCAAGCGACCCAGTGCCGTGCGGGTAATCAGTGATTCCCGTTATCTGCGGGATGGCATGACCCAGTGGCTGGCCGGCTGGCAGCGCCGGGGCTGGCGGACGGCGGGCGGGGACGCGGTCAAAAATCGCGATATCTGGGAGTCGTTGGCGGCGGTGGCCGCCCGCCACCAGGTCCAGTGGGAGTGGGTGAGAGGCCACTCCGGGCATATCGAGAATGAACGGGTGGATGCATTGCTGAATCGGGTCATGGATCAGTATGCGGCGGGCGGTCAGGCGCGGGAGGGCGAAGGATGGCTGTGAGGCAGGTGGTGCTGGATACAGAAACCACGGGCATCGATTGGAAGCAGGGGCACCGGGTGATCGAAATCGGTGCCGTGGAGCTGATCGACCGGCGGGTGACGGGGGCGTATTACCAGCAATACCTCAATCCACAGCGCAGCAGCGATCCCGAGGCGTTGCGGATACACGGACTGACCGACGAATTTTTGCAGGATAAGCCGGACTTCGCGGAGGTGGTGGATGCATTTCTGGAGTTTCTCGGTGACGCGGAGCTGATCATTCACAACGCGCCCTTTGACCTGGGATTCCTGAATCACGAACTGCAACTGGCGGGGAAGGCGCCTTTGCGGCAGGCCGTAATGGATACTCTGGCGGATGCGCGCCGCCGTCATCCCGGCCAGAAAAATGATCTGAACAGTCTGTGCCGGCGTTACAGTGTGGAAAACAGCCATCGTGAACTGCACGGGGCCTTGCTGGACACCCGGATACTCGCCGAGGTCTACCTGGCGATGACCGGCGGGCAGGTGGATATGATGGGAATGCTGGGTGCCGCAGGTGGCCCCGCCGCAACGGAGATGCGGTCCGCGGGGGATGACGGTCGGAGTGAGGGCATTCCGGCGGCATTGTCGCAGCCACGGAGCCCCTTGCGGGTGATCCGCGCCAGCGCGGAGGAGTGCATGCTCCATCAGCAATATTTGCAGAATATGGGCGGTAACGCGTTATGGGAGCCGGAAGGCCAGGGCATTCCACCGGCTTGACCGGCTAGATGGAGCCTTGCGGAATCCCGACCGGTCCTTCCATAGACCACCCGAAGCCGGGCGTCAGCAGGTCGCTGATGGCGCCTGCCGCCGGAATGCTCCTGAGCAATGCCAAGCTCCATTCCGGACCATCGCCATAGCCAATGACGATCAGCGCCGCATATTCCCCCGCCTGGATCATGAGGGCGTAGCCATTGTGCCCTTTCATCACGAGTTGTTCCAGACTACCGAGTTGGAACTCGCGCATCGCACGGTCGGCCAGGGAGGATATGGACGCCATCACCGCACCTGCCCGGTCTTCACTCACCTCTCCGGAAATGACGGAGGCGAGCATCAAGCCTTCGGTGGAAATGATCGCGGAGGCGTCTATGTCGGCTGAACTATCGTTCAGTTCAGCAAGAATGGACTGCATCTTTTTTGTGCGCAAAACCCCTCCTGGCGATCTCTGTTAACACCCAAGAACATGGCAAATTTACAGGAGCTTGCATCCTGCTTGCCGGCTGTCAGGCCGGATGTTCGGCAAAGTCTGCCTTGCGCTCGATCAACTCGATGCGGTAGCCATCGGGGTCTTCCACGAAGGCGATGACGGTGTTGCCGTGCTTCATGGGGCCCGCCTCGCGCACCACCTTCCCGCCGCGCTGGCGGATGCCGTCACAGGCCGCCACGGCATCCTCTACTTCAATGGCGATATGCCCGAAGCCGTCGCCGAGGTCGTACCGTTCCACGCCCCAGTTATAGGTCAGCTCAATGACCGCCCCGGCATTTTCGTTCTGATAACCGACGAAGGCCAGGGTAAATTTGCCCTCGGGATAATCGTTACGACGCAGGAGCCGCATGCCGAGTACCTCCGTGTAGAAGGCAATGGCGCGATCCATATCGCCGACGCGCAGCATGGTGTGCAGTATGCGCATGAAAATCTCCTTAACTGGAAAGTAGGTAATCCAGAGGTTCCACCACTTCCAGGCGGTAGCTCTGGTTGGCAGGAATGACCATGCTGTCGCCAGCATGCAACTCCTGAACGTCGTTGGCCCCCTCGCCATGGTAGTAGGCCATCCCGCTGAGTACCCGGATGGTCTCCGCCACTTCGCTGCTCAAAGTATAGATGCCTGGGTGCAGAAGGGTGAGACTGTGCATGCTGCCATCGGCGAGAATGACGCTGCGCTCGCTGCGTCGCCCGTCCAGAGAGATGCGGCTGGTTTTGCCCAGCGCGTTGGCCGGTACCTGCTGGTCCGGAGCCATCGCCTTAACCCTGCAAACGCTTTTCGATGCGCAGACGCAGCGCATTGAGCTTGATGAAGCCTCCGGCATCCTTCTGATTGTAGGCGCCGGCATCATCTTCAAAGGTGGCGATCCGGGGGTCAAAGAGACTCTCCTGCGACTGCCGTCCCACCACCATACAACCCCCCTTGTAGAGTTTGAGGCGCACCACGCCGTTGACCAGTCGCTGGCTCTGATCGATGAGCGTCTGCAGGGCGCGGCGCTCCGGGCTCCACCAGAAGCCGTTGTAGATGATGCTGGCGTAGCGCGGCATGAGTTCATCCTTGATGTGGGCGACCTCCCGGTCCAGGGTGATGGATTCGATGGCGCGATGGGCCTTGAGCAGAATGGTGCCGCCGGGAGTCTCGTAGCAGCCCCGGGATTTCATGCCGACGTAGCGGTTTTCGACGATGTCGAGGCGCCCGATGCCATGCTCGCCGCCGACGGTGTTGAGGTGCGCCAGCAACTGCGCGGGATTGAGCGGCTCGCCGTCGATGGCAATGGGGTCGCCGTGGGCATAGGTGATTTCCAGATAACGGGGCTGGTCTGGCGCCTGCTCCGGCGCCGTGGTCCAGCGCCACATGCTGTCTTCGGGTTCCACCCAGGGGTCTTCGAGAATGCCGCCTTCATAAGAAATATGCAGCAGGTTGGCATCCATGGAGTAGGGGGATTTTTTGCCATGGCGTTCCACCGGAATGCCACGCTGTTCGGCATAGGCGAGGAGCTTTTCGCGGGAGTTCAGATCCCACTCCCGCCAGGGGGCGATGACCTGAATATCGGGGTTGAGGGCGTAGGCCCCCAGCTCAAAACGCACCTGATCGTTGCCCTTGCCGGTGGCCCCATGGGCGACGGCATCGGCACCCACGTCGGCGGCGATTTCCACCATGCGCTTGGCGATGAGGGGGCGGGCGATGGAGGTGCCCAGCAGGTACTCGCCCTCGTAGAGGGTGTTGGCGCGGAACATGGGGAACACGTAATCCCGGACGAATTCCTGGCGCAGGTCGTCGATGAAGATTTCCCTGGCGCCGAGCTTCTCGGCCTTGGCGCGCGCCGGTTCCAGCTCTTCACCCTGACCGATGTCGGCGGTGAAGGTGACCACGTCGCACTGGTACTGGTCCTGCAGCCACTTGAGGATGACCGAGGTATCCAGACCACCGGAATAGGCGAGAACGACTTTCTTGACCATGCTCAATCTCCTTGCAGTGCGGCCACGGGGCCGATGCCGAATAAAAATTCCATCAGGGCTTTCTGGGCGTGCAGGCGGTTTTCCGCCTCTTCCCAGACGACGGATCGGGGTCCGTCGATCACTTCGGCGCTGACCTCCTCGCCACGGTGGGCGGGGAGGCAGTGCATGAACAAGGCGTCCGGCGCGGCGGCGGCCATGAGTGTGGCGTTGACCTGGAAGGGGGCGAGAATCGCCTTGCGGGCGACCGCCTCTTCTTCCTGGCCCATGCTGGTCCAGACGTCGGTGACAATCAGGTTTGCCCCGCGCACCGCGGCCACCGCATCGTGCAGGACCGTGACCTGATCGCCGCCGCTCTGCAGCATTCCGGCGCTGGGTACATACCCCGCCGGGCTGCCGATGCGCAGTCGAAAGTCGAAAACCCGCGCGGCTTCCATCCAGGAGTGGGCCATGTTATTGCTGCCGTCGCCGATATAGGCCACGGTCCTGCCGCGCAGGTCACCCCAGTGTTCCGTCGCCGTCATCAGGTCGGCCAGGAGCTGACAGGGGTGATGGTCGTCGGAGAGACCGTTGATCACCGGCACCCGCGAAGCGGCAGCGAAGCGGAGCAGGTTGTCGTGACCGAAGGTGCGGATCATCACCATATCGACCATGCGGGAGATGACCCTGGCCGTGTCCTCGACGCTCTCGCCGCGCCCCAGTTGGGTATCCCGCGGCGAGAGGAAAAGGGCATGGCCGCCCAATTGAGCCATGCCCGTCTCGAAGGATACCCGGGTGCGGGTGGAGGATTTCTCGAAGATCATCGCCAGGGTCCGGCCCGCGCAAGGGGCGTAACGTTCGCCGTCCCGCTGGATTTTCTTCAGGGCGATGGCACGTTGCAGGAGCGCCCGCAGTTCGCTGTGGCTGAGGTCGGAGAGGCGCAGAAAGTGACGGATGTTCATGATGCGGATTCCAGAAGGCTGGCCAGACCAGCGACGAGAAGATCGATTTCTGCCTCTTGCAGAATCAGCGGGGGCAGCAGACGAATGACTTTTTCCGCCGTGACGTTGATGAGCAGGCCAGCCTCCAGGGCGCGTTCCACCAGACGTTCGGGTTTATGGGCCAGTTCGATGCCCACCATCAGGCCCATGCCGCGTACCTCCAGCACCTCGGGGTGCCCGCCAAGGCGCTGCTGCAGGCGCTGCCGGAGCAGGGCGCCCATCCGCCCGGCGTGGGCGGGGATGGCCTCTTGCTGCATGGTGTCGAGCACCGCCTGGGCGGCGGCGCAGACCAGCGGTCCACCGCCAAAGGTGGTGCCGTGTTTGCCCGGCCCGAAGAGCGCGGCCGTCGGTTGGCGGGCCAGCATGGCGCCGATGGGGACGCCGTTGCCCAGCCCCTTGGCCAGGCTGAGCACGTCGGGGCGCAGGCCGGGAATCTGCTGGTAGGCGAAGAAGGCCCCGGTACGGCCGATGCCCGTCTGCACCTCGTCCAGCATCAGGAGCAGGCCGTGCGCGTCGCAGACCTCCCGCAGCCCGGTCAGGAAGCCTTCCGGTGCCGGGCGCACCCCGCCTTCGCCCTGAAGGGGCTCAACGAGAATGGCGCATATGCCGGGGTTGGCCTGAACCAGGGCGCGGACGGCAGAGAGATCGCCATAGGGGGCGCGCAGGAAACCCGGCAGCAGGGGGCTGAAACCTTCCTGGATGCGGAAATTGCCGGTGGCCGTGAGGGTCGCCAGGGTGCGGCCATGAAAAGCGTTGCTGAACACCAGAATCTGCGGTTCGGCGATGCCCTTGCCATGACCATGGAGGCGAGCGATTTTGATGGCCGCTTCATTGGCCTCTGCGCCGCTGTTGCAGAAAAAGGCCGCATCCATGCCGCTGATGGCGCAGAGGGTATCGGACAGCTTTTCCTGCGCCGGAATACGGTAGAGATTGGAAGTGTGCAACAGTTGCCCGGCCTGGGTCTGCAGGGCGCGGGTGACGGCCGGATGGCTGTGCCCCAGGCCACAGACGGCGATCCCCGCCAGGGCGTCCAGATAACGGCGCCCCTCGGTATCATAGAGCCAGACGCCCTCACCCCTTGCAAAAGCGACCGGTAACCGGGCGTAAGTGGACATGAGCGGCATCAGGCTGGTGCCTCCCCGTCCAGGGCGAAAGCCGCGTGCAGCGCCCGCACCGCCAGTTCCAGATATTTTTCTTCGATGACGACGGAAATCTTGATCTCGGAGGTGGAAATCATCTGGATGTTGATGTTTTCCCGCGCCAGGGTTTCAAACATGGTGGCGGCGATGCCGGCATGGGAGCGCATCCCGACGCCCACCACGGAAACCTTGACGATATGGGTGTCGCCCCGCACGTCCTCGGCGCCGAGGACCTGCGCCACGCCCTGGAGAATATCGCGGGCCTTGGCGAAATCATTGCGGTCCACCGTGAAGGTGAAGTCGGTTTTGCCCGCCTCCGAGACATTCTGGAGAATCACGTCCACATTGATATTGGCCGCGGAAATCGGCCCCAGAATGGCGGAGGCGATACCCGGATGGTCGGGCACGCCGACCACGGTGATCTTGGCTTCATTGCGGGAGAAGGCGATGCCGGAGACGCGGGGAGCTTCCACAGAATTTTCCTCATTGGTGACCAGGGTGCCGGGACCATCCTGAAAAGACGACAAGACCCGCACGGGAACATGGTACTTCATGGCGAATTCGACGGAGCGGGTTTGCAGGACCTTGGCACCGAGGCTGGCCATTTCCAGCATTTCTTCAAAGGTGATGCGATCCAGGCGGCGCGCCCGGGATTCCACCCGCGGGTCGGTGGTATAAATGCCGTCCACATCGGTGAAGATGTCGCATTCATCGGCATGCAGGGCGGCCGCCAGGGCCACGGCGGTGGTATCGGAACCGCCGCGACCCAGGGTGGTGATATTGCCATGGGGATCGACCCCCTGGAAGCCCGCCACGACCACGATCTTGCCCGCATCCAGTGCCGCGCGGATCTTGTGATCGTCGATGTGCTCGATGCGCGCCCGGTTATGGGCCGAATCGGTCATGATGGCAACCTGCCCGCCGGTGAACGAAATGGCGGGTTGACC
>NZ_JABBDR010000194.1 GCF_018854495.1 Acidithiobacillus ferruginosus | reverse complement strand
CCGCTATAGCGTCGACGGCGCGGCGGGTACCGCAAAAGACCTGCATCTCGGGGACCGCGTCACCGTCCAGGCCGCCGCCGACGGGCGAGCGATCGCCCAGGAGGTACGGGTGGAGCATGCCGTGATCGGCAGGGTGACGGAAGTCGATGCGGCCAAGCGACAACTCACCATTCTTGGCGAGACCATCCAGGCGAGCAAAATGACCCCCGTCAGCGTGCATGATTCGGATCAATCCCTGTCCTTCACGGCCTTGAAGGCCGGTGACGTGGTGTCGATCAGCGGCCTGGACCGGGGGAATGGCCATTGGCTGGCGACGGCGATCTGTCGTCTCTATCCGGGAGATACCGCGCCCGCCCGGATCCCGTTGCTGCTTCGGGGCCAGGTAGACGCCCTTTATCCGGGTCAGGACACCCTGGAAGTCGGGGCAACGAAACTCAAGGTCAACGGGGCCCTGCTCGGCGCCATCCAGGTGGGTCAATCCGTGGTAGTCAGGGGCGAATACGCCGACGGGGAGGCCCGGGTGGAAAGCGTGAGTCCCACTGCGCTGGCGGCGCAGGACGTCGGCAACCGGGTGTCCCTGGTGGGCTACCTGGCTCGCGGGATGGATGGATGGACCACCCACGGGGTATCCCTGGTGGAGGGCCCCCACACCCTTTATGAAAACGGGGATGCCGCGACCATGCGGGCAGGCAGCATGGTCGCCGTCGAGGGAAGGGTCCAGGCACCGGGCGTCGTCAATGCAGAACGCGTCATCTTCAGCGTCAACCCCATGGACTTTGATTTCCCTATCATACCGCGGATGCCGGTGCTCCCTCCGGTATTACATCATCCCGAAATCGAGCGCCCCGAGTTTGGGCCCCCGGAGATAGAACCTCTGGTGGAAAGGCCGGAACTCCCCGATAACGATTAATTCCAAATCCGGCCGTTGAAGGTGCTGGTCAGTATTTATAGCACCACGAAATTGCGCTGCCGCTGACTCCAGTGCCGGTAAGAACGTGCCACCGTAAACAAGCCCGCACCAATGGTCCCGACAAAAAAACCGATGGGCCAGTTGGTCCAGTAAGAGAGCGCAATAGCACTCCAGATGCAGCCCTCTGCAAAAACCACGGATAGCACCAACACTCGCATGGGATTGCCGCTCAACGCCTGGGCGGCGGCCGGCGGGCCGACCAGCAGGGTGAACACCAGAAAGGCCCCCACCACCGGCAAGGCCGTGGCAGTCACCAAGGCCAGCAGGGTCAGAAATACGAGATCCATGCGTGCGGCGCGAATCCCCTGCAAGGCCGCCAGATCGGGAAAAGTCGAGTCCAGCAAGAGAGGCCGAAAATACAGAACGATGCCCACGACCACCAGCGCGCAGATGCCCAGTATGGGCCACAAATCGGCGCCGCTGACCCCCAGCACCTCGCCGAAGAGCAGGGAAAACACTGCAGGTGCATACTCACTGGTCATACTGAGCAACAACGCACCCACCCCCAGAAACAGCACCAGCAGCAGCCCCGTGCCCACATCGCGGCGCCCCATGCGCACCAATTGGCGCAGGAGTAAAACCCCCATTCCGACAAAAACCAGCAACCCGATCAGCGGATTGACCCCCAGCAGGTTGGCCGCCGCCGCCCCTGGAAAAGCGCCCAGTGGCAAGGCATGGGCGGCAAAGGCCGAGCGCCGTACCACCACAAAAAACCCGATGAAAGCCGCGACAAAAGCAATGGCGGTGGCGGCAATCCAGGTATTGATCATGAAGCTGGAGAACATGCCCTATACCTCGCAGTGCGGCCAGCTGACCGGCTTTGGACGGGC
>NZ_JABBDR010000193.1 GCF_018854495.1 Acidithiobacillus ferruginosus | reverse complement strand
CGCGCCACCAGAATGGCGGTGGCTATGGAACCGACGGCATATCCCCCGCCGATCAGGGCAACATCCAGAAGAAGTGACATGCAGTGCTTTGGCCGGAAAATTGGTTATTATAGGCCGAGCTGCGGCGGATTGCCGCTTTTTTTCGGGATAATCATGGATATTCTTTTTGTACGTGAACTGAAGGTGGACACCCGCATCGGCATCTACGACTGGGAACGTCAGGTCAAACAGACGGTGCTCATTGATCTGGATATTGCCGGGGATGCGGGGGCTGCGGCGCGGACCGACAAGGTGGAGAACACCATCAACTACCAGACCATCTGCCAGCGCCTGGTCGCCCATGTCGCCGCGTCAGAAGTGGAACTGGTGGAGACCCTGGCCGAGCAGATCGCGGACATCGTTCGCGGCGAGTTCGGCGCGGCCTGGGTGCAGGTGACGGTGCACAAACCCGCCGCCGTGCGCGGCACACGGGACGTGGGGGTGAGGATCGAACGGGGCAGTCGCCTGCCCTGAGCAACCAAAGGCCCTGGTCAGGCCGACACCACCATCCCGTACAAATCATGGGCATCCGCCCGGCTGATCTCCACCTCCACCCAGTCCCCGACCTTCAACCCCGCGGCTTTGCCCAGATGCACCACACCATCGATCTCCGGGGCATCGCTGGCGGAGCGGGCGGTGATTTTGCCGCTCCGGCCCACAGCGTCCACCAGCATGCGCTGACGCTGGCCTACCCGGCGTTGTAGCCGCTGGCGGCTGATGGCTTCCTGCACGGCCATGAATGCGGCGCGGCGTTCCTCTTTGACCGGCTCCGGCACCGCTCCGGCGATCGCGTTGGCGGGCGCACCTTCTACTGCGGAATAGGCGAAACAACCGACCCGATCCAGCTCTGCCGCACGCAGAAAATCCAGTAATACCGCAAAGTCCGCATCGGTCTCGCCGGGGAAGCCGACGATGAAGGTGCTGCGGATGGTCAGGTCCGGCACCGCCTGGCGCCAGCCGAGAATCCGGTCGAGGGTCTTTTCGGCGGCGGCGGGGCGGCGCATGGCCTTGAGGATGCGCGGGCTGCCGTGCTGCAGGGGCACATCCAGATAGGGCAGAATTTTGCCAGCCGCCATCAGGGGCAGGAGTTCGTCAATATGCGGGTAGGGGTAGACGTAGTGCAGACGCACCCAGACGCCGAGTTCCCCCAGGGCCGCGCAGAGATCGGTGATGCGGGCCTTGAGCGGGCGGCCGTTGTGAAAGGCGGTGCGGTATTTGCGGTCCACCCCGT
This sequence comes from Acidithiobacillus ferruginosus, assembly GCF_018854495.1. Lineage (GTDB taxonomy): Bacteria > Pseudomonadota > Gammaproteobacteria > Acidithiobacillales > Acidithiobacillaceae > Acidithiobacillus > Acidithiobacillus ferruginosus. The sequence continues at coordinate 13,904 of NZ_JABBDR010000193.1, read as the reverse complement.
AAGCCCCGGTATCCTGGGAGATCACCAGCAGTTCTTTGGCGCCACCGGCCACCAGCGCTTCGGCCTCGCGCAGAATATCGTCCGGCGCGCGGCTGACCAGTTTGCCGCGCATGCTGGGAATGATGCAGAAACTACAGGACTGATTGCAGCCCTCGGAGATTTTGAGGTAGGCATAGTGGGGCGGCGTCAGGCGCAGGCCCTGGGGCGGCACCAGATCGGTGTAGGGATCGTGGGCCGGAGGGAGTGCCGCATGAATCGCGTCGAGCACGGCACCGGCCTGGTTGGGGCCGGTGACGGCAAGCACCTTGGGATGGGCGCCGCGCACGAAGTCGCCGCCCTCGCGGGCACCCAGACAACCGGTGACCACCACCTTGCCGTTCTCATTCAGTGCCTCGCCGATGGCCTCCAGGGATTCCTCCACCGCCGCGTCGATAAAGCCGCAGGTGTTGACGACCACCACGTCGGCGCTGGCGTAATCCCCCACCAGCAGGTAACCCTCGGCCCGCAACTGGGTGAGGATGCGCTCGCTGTCCACCGTGGCCTTGGGGCAACCGAGGCTGACGAAGCCGACTTTGGGCGGCGTATTCGCGCCCGCCTTCAAAAGGTATTGCTCACGCTGACCACGCCCGGCACCGCGCCGACGATACGCTCGACCACCTGTTTGAGATCGATGACGGCATTGGGACAACCGGCGCAGGCGCCTTTCATGCGGACCCGCACGTCGCGTTCGACGATTTCCACCAGTTCGATATCGCCGCCATCGCGGTGGAGGATGTGGCGTACCGTCTGCACCGCCTCTGCCACGGCCGCAGGGTCGGGCAGTGGGTCGTCGGGTCCGTAGCGTTTCTGGCGGTCGAGTCCGCGCTCGGCCATGGCCTGGGCGTGGGCGATTTTGGCCGCGGCGAGGGGGTCTTCCGCCTCCAGGGCGTCCAGTTCTTCTTCGCTGTAAAAGCGGATGGGGGATTTTACGGTTGAGCGCATGGCCGTCAATATAACATGCGGCCGCCGTCGACGACGAGGTTGTGGCCAGTGACGTAAGGTGCATCGAAGAGCAGATAGGCGATGGCGCCGGCAATATCCTCCGGGCTGCCGACGCGCTTGAGGGCGTTGCGTTGGATGAGCCCTTGCTGGTCGCCGTCGGGTGGGTCTTTGTCCTCGGCCCAGAGCACCACGCCGGGCGAAACGCTGTTGACGCGGATCTCCGGCCCCAGTTCTTTGGCGAGGGCGCGGGTGAGGGCGAGCAGACCCGCCTTCGTCACACTGTAGGGCAGATAACCGCGCAGAGGGATTTCGGCGTGGATGTCGCCAATATTGACGACGGCGCCGCCGGTTTTCCGCAAATGCGGTGCGGCGGCCTGGGTCAGGAAGAGGGGCGCGCGCAGATGCACGGCCTCCATCGCCGCCCAGTCTCCCGGCGTGATTTCGCCGAAAGGAGCAGGGGAATACAGCGAAGCGTTGTTGACGAGGCCGTCCAGGCAACCAAAATGCCCGATAGCGGCATCCATCAGGTGCGCGGGCGTTTCCGGGTCAGCCAGGTCGCCCGCGATCAGCAAGGGTTCAGTTCCATGCCGCGCGCGCAACTCCTGCGCCAGGGCTTCGGCGTCTGCGGCGGATCGCTTATAATGCAGGGCGAGCTGGCAGCCTTCCGCGGCGAGCTGGCGGGCAATGGCGGCGCCTACCCTGCGGGCGGCGCCAGTGATGAGAACAACTTTTCCGGTAGCTTTCAAGAGGTGTCCATGCGCGCAGAGCGTCCCGATTTTTTAACCCATTCTCACGGGGCGCGCAAGATAAGTCTGCCCGTCCCGGACGCCGAAGCGCTGGCCCATTCGGCCGCACTGCTGACCCATATCCGGCGGGAAATCGATGCCGCCGGTGGGATGATCCCCTTTCGTCGTTATATGGAACTCGCCCTCTACACGCCGGGGCTGGGCTATTACATGGCGGGGCAGACCCGCTTTGGCGCGGCGGGCGACTTCGTCACGGCACCGGAAATGGGACGGGTGCTGGCCGCCGTGCTGGCCCGGACCCTGCAACCCGATCTGGGGCCGGACGGCATTCTGGAATTTGGCGGTGGGAGCGGCGCACTGGCCGGCCAGATCCGGGAAATTTTGCCGGACACACCCTACACTCTGCTCGAACCCAGCCCCGATTTGCAGGCGCGACAACGGGCAGCCGTGACTGGTATTCAGCATCTGCAAACCCTGCCGGAGCACTGGCGCGGCGTGATGCTCGCCCACGAAGTGCTGGATGCCATGCCAGTGCAGGTGCTGGAGCTGGATGCCTCCGGGCAGTTGCACGAATGCGGCGTGCGCTGGAATGGCAAGGCACTGGATTGGGCGATGCTGCCTCCGCCGGTCGCTGCGCCGCTGGCGGCGCGGCTGGCGCCCTATGCAACGCATTGGCCCCGGCCCTATCGGACGGAAGTCAATCTCACCGCCGAATCCTGGCTGCGCGAGGTCGCCGCCCGCCTGGACTCCGGCGCCATTCTTCTGATTGATTACGGCCACGAGGCCGCAGAGTTTTATCATCCGCAGCGGCAGACGGGCAGCCTGCGCGCCTACTATCGCCACCACTGGCTGGATGATCCTTTTTATCTGCCGGGCCTCTGCGACCTCACCGCCCATGTGGATTATACCGCGCTGATGACTGCTGCGGTGGAGGCCGGGCTGGAGGTGGCCTTTTATGGCCATCTCGCCCGCTTTCTGGTGGAACATGGGCTGGCCGAGGTGTATGGCACCCTTTGTGCGCAGGCGGGTGACGACGGCCGCTTCGCCCTGAATAATGAGATCAAACGGCTCACCCTGCCGCAGGAAATGGGCGAGAGCTTCAAGGTATTGATTCTGAAAAAGCGAGAGAACACCTGACCAGCGAGACCACGCAATTCAGGGTCAGGGACCGTCCGTCCGCACGGGTCTCTTTTGGATTAGTTGACGGTATATTCTGACTGATCGCTGTGGTGTTCCAGAACACCTTCCATCCATTGCCAGAAATGCCAGGTTACGAGGCACATCGTGGGCAGGGAAAGAAAAGTCATCATCATTCCGGCAAGGTGTTCGTCGAACAACGGGGTCAGCCCCCAGAGCATATGGGACGATTGCGCGGGATTCATGCTCATGGCGCTCCAGAACCAGATGCCGCCCATCGCCATCATGGCCATTTCCATGATCCACACGTAAAGCGCCTTTTGCAAATGGTTACGCAGATTCGGCCACGACGGGAACACCTGAAGAGACTGCATCCAGACAATGATTCCTGAAACCAGATAAACGCCCGGCAGCAAGGCAAAAACCAACGGGCTTTTTAAGCCCAGCGACATCTGATCGGACATGTCCCATATGACCAGTATCACCGCCAGAATAACAGCGGTAACGGAGGGGCGATGCATGAATCGCAACAGCTTCCAGAATGCGCCGTTCATTTTTTCATTAGCAATCAGTTTAAAAGGAATTCCAAATACGATCAGTGGTGCCGCCAGTTCGAACTCACCCATGAGTTTTAAGGTGTACAGCGTCATCGATTCAGGCACAAAGGCATTGAGCGGAGATTCCCAAAGAAACATCGTCATCAGGATTCCGGCTACGAATGTCCACACTTTCCACTTGGACCAGTTCGCGTCAGAGCCCCGATCTGCCATGTAGCGATCATATTGTAGAAAATAGTAGGCTATCACGCCGATGGCCCCGAGCCACGGGATGGGGTTGAGGTTCATCAGCAATAACGTAGTCAGCCGGATGGGTGCGCCTGCCACCAGATATCCCGACGCATATAAGACAATCACCACCAGCGATATCGGTAAGGCCATTTTCCAACGCCGCAGGAGACTACTCGCCCAAACCGTATATCCCATTTGCAACTGTTTCATGTCGCCACCTCTTCCTTTCGGTGTGTACGGTGCACCTCGATACCATACGACAATTTTGCGTAAAAACAAGGTATGAATCTGTCTTGGGCGCTACCCACCCAACCCGTCCCTTGCCGTCATGCCGCCAGTGCAAGGCCCAGCGCCGGCGTACCGCCGGCATGTTCCGGAATGCGGCAACACCGGATTCCTGCGACGTGAATAATCCTATGCCCACCCGAACTCCCGTAACATGCGACAAATTGTCGCACCCCGATATCAGGAGCATGGTGGTGTCTCTGGTGGCAGCCGCTTGCCGGAATGGGTCGACCTGTGCGCGTCACACATGGTGGCCGGGAAATGCTATACTTAGCCATTGGGATCGTCGATCATGGAGAGCAGCCCCCTCCGCGTCTGACCCGGCAACAGCCATCTGATCTGATGCCGCCATTTTTTATGGACATGGACGCCCCCCAGCCATTCAGGAGACCCATCATGAGCAAGATCCAGCAAAGCAACAAAGAAATCAAGAAACAGCCGGCGATGACGCCCAAAGAGAAGAAACAGGCCAAACAGGCCAAGAAGAATTCCAGCGGTACCGGAGTCACCATCGTTCCCCACTGAAATCACCGGCGGTCGGTCAGGAAATATATGGAGGAGTGCCATAACGAGCATACGTTGCGGTGCGCAGAAGTGGAGGGGAAATGCGTGATGCCTTGATGCATCACCAGGTTATTCCGGGGAGAGCGTCATCGCTACAAAAAAATCAGAGTTCTTATTCTGCGTAAAAAACGCCCTGAACAACGCAGTGGATACGGACTTGTTACGCGCGGAGTTGTTCAGCATCGAACAACTGAAACAACATGCGGTGATGCTGGCCGGTCAGCATCCCCTCGATCCCAGTCCGGGGCCGGATCGCCTCTTACCCCGCCTGGCCGATAATGCGCAGGTGTTGCGCGCGGCTTATGATGTAGTCACTGCGGGAGGTACACAGACAGAGCAGCGGACGCAATCTGCAGAGCTTTGGTTGCTTGACAATTTCTATCTTATCGAACAACAGATCATTCTGGCGCGAAGACACTTACCGAGTGGTTATGGCAGACAATTACCGCGCCTGCAATATGGAAAATTGGCGGGATTCCCGCGTGTCTACGATCTCGCATCGGAGTTGATTGCCCATCGGGATGCCCGCGTCGACAGTGATAATGTCAGCACATATATCCAGGCTTACCAGACCATTACGCCATTAACGCTGGGTGAATTGTGGGCTTTCCCGATCATGCTGCAATTGGCGCTGCTGGAAAACCTGCGCCGTGCCAGTCTGCACGTTGCTTGCCGACGGGAAGAGCGCAATGCCGCCATTAGCTGGGCAGACCGCATGCTTGCGGCAGCGGAAAAAAATCCGAAGCAACTGATCCCGTTACTCGCGGAATTTGCCAATGCGGATATGCCGTTGACGGCACCCTTTGTAGAGGAGTTTTACGCCAGACTGCAGGCTTATGGTCCCGCTATGGCCTTTGTGCAAACCTGGGTCGAACAAAAATTGCTCGAACAGGGGATGACGGCGACGCAGTTATCCGAGGTGTCCGCAAGAAGGTCCGCTGCCAACCAGATATCCATGGCCAACAGCATCAGCAGCTTGCGCTTCCTGGCGACGGCGGATTGGCGCCACCACGTCGAAGCGCTCAGTGTCGTCGAACAGGTTCTCCGCCAGGATCCCATGGGGATACACGCCGAACAGGATTTCGCGACTCGTGATCGCTACCGCCACGCTATTGAGGATGTTGCGCGGAGCAGTGGGCGTGATGAGTTGGCAGTGGCCCAGGGGGCGATCGTGCTCGCTCAGGCGGCCGTGCAGCGAGCGGGTATCGGAGATCGATCGGCGCATGTCGGATATTACCTGTTGGATCGCGGCCGGCAGCGGCTTGATCGCGCTATGGGCTGTCGCTTTGAATGGAAATCAGCGGCCAAGCAAATGGGTGGTCGTCTCCGTCTTTCTCTGTATATCAGCACTATCCTGTTGCTGACGGCTGCGGTCAGTCTGGTTTTGTACTTTCCCCTCGCGGAGATCAGCCCGACGGCTTGGCGTTTCTGGTGGCTCGGCATCCTCGGCATGGTGAGTATTTCGGCTTTGGCCGTTTCCCTGGTAAATCGCCTGGTCACCCTCATTATGGCGCCCCGTGCCCTGCCACAGATGGATTTTTCGCACGGCGTCCCTGATGCACATCGCAGCATGGTAGTCGTCCCGACGCTGCTGAGTACGCCACAGGAAATTGACGCGTTGCTGGAGGCTCAGGAAATCCGCTACCTGGGAAACCGCGATCGCAATATATATTTTGCGTTACTGACGGATTTTCGTGACGCGTCTGAACAGACCACCCCGGAAGATGCCCCTTTAATCGACTACGCACGCACCGCCATCCAGACCCTCAATGCGCGCTATGGTGATGACCGGCACTGCCTATTTTATTGGTTTCACCGGCCACGATTATGGAACCCGTTTGAACAGGTGTGGATGGGCTATGAACGTAAACGCGGCAAATTGGAACAATTTAACGCCGTACTGAGAGGCGCTGAGGCGTCGATATTTTCAGAGCGGATCGGCGATATGGCCATCCTCAGCAGCATCCGTTATGTCATCACGTTGGATACCGACACCCAATTACCCCGTGACACCGCGCGGGCACTCATCGGCCATATCGCGCACCCGCTGAACCGGGCGGTGTATGACACCGATAAGGGCCGTATCGTCGACGGCTACGCGATCATTCAGCCCCGCGTGGCGATTGATCTGACCAGCGCCGGTCAATCTCCGTTCAGCAAACTCATTGCCGGGGACTCCGGTATCGATCCCTATACGCGCGAGGTGTCCGACGTCTACCAGGATGTTTTCGGAGAGGGCTCTTTCATCGGCAAGGGTATCTACGATGTGGATGCCTTTCGCCAGGCTGTCGATGGCCGTTTTCCGGAAAATCTTGTTCTCAGCCACGACTTGCTGGAGGGCGGGTACGCCCGCGCAGCACTGGCGACGGACGTCGTCCTGATCGAGGAATTACCTGGGAGTTTTACCGCTGAAGCCTCCCGCCGCCACCGCTGGATTCGCGGCGACTGGCAGATCGCCGCCTGGCTGCTGCCGTCGGTGCCCGGTCCTCCGGGGGCCACCGGTATGCGGGTGCCGCGCCAGGCCAATCCGCTGTCCAGTCTGTCGAGATGGAAAATTTTTGACAACCTCCGCCGCAGCCTGTTGCCATCAGTACTGCTGCTCCTGCTGGCGGGAGGGTGGCTCTTTGATCCGGGGTTCGCCTGGTTATGGACCACGTTGGTAGTCGGGATCCTCCTCCTGCCCGCCCTGTTCTCGCCCCTCATTGATCTCTTCCATAAGCCGGAAGACCTCGACTGGGCAGCACATCTCTCCCTGACCAGGGGGTCCGTAGGTCGCCCACTGCTATCCGCGCTTCTGACCGTCACATTTCTGCCCTATGAAGCAGTGATGAGCCTGGATGCCATCCTGCGCTCAGGATGGCGAATGCTCTTCACGCGTCGTGGCTTGTTACTCTGGCAGTTGCCCTCCTATGCGAGCCGAAATGCCTGCCATACCCTCAGCGACTTTCTTGGCGAGATCTGGGGTGCTCCACTTCTCGCGATCCTCCTCGGAATGGCCTTGTTGGCGGCGACAAAGCTGGGGATCAGTCCGCCCATGGCGTTGCTGTTCAGTATGCCTATTTTAGCGTTGTGGCTGTTGTCGCCGGTGATTGCATGGCGGATCAGCCGGCCCCTGCGTTCCGGCGTTACCGGCCTGAGTGATACACAGCAGCGCTTCCTGCGGATGTTGGCACGGCGCACCTGGCGTTTCTTTGATGACTTTGTAGGCCCTGCGGACCACTGGTTACCCCCTGATAATTTCCAGGAGTATCCCTTGACGGTCGTTGCTCCGCGTACTTCACCGACCAACATGGGCATGTCCCTGCTGGCGAACCTTGCTGCCTATGATTTTGGCTATATTTCTGCCGATGGGCTCCTCCAACTGACCGAAAACACCGTGGCGACGATGGAACGACTGGAACGCTATCACGGCCATTTTTACAACTGGTACGACACGCGCACCCTGCAAATACTGAGTCCGCAATACATCTCGGCGGTGGACAGCGGCAATCTCGGTGGTTGCCTGCTTACCCTCCAGGCCGGACTGAACGAGCTCAAAAATCATCCTGTGCTACGGAGCAACGACTTTGCGGGCTTGCAGGATACGTTGCGCATCTTGTCAGAGTGCATTCACGGCATTGCAGCGCCGGACCTGACTGAGAAAGTCCGCTCGCTGCAAGATGCGCTGCAGGCCACGACGCTCAACGGGCACCCCCCATCCCTGGCGGATATTCATAAGCTGCTCGCGGACATTCAACGTGTCAGCGGGGATATCGTGAACGGGCTTCCCGTCGAGCCCCCGGTGGATGGTGAATTGGCCTACTGGGCACGGGCGTTTGATCAGCAGTCCCGCGCGCTGGTTGCCGATCTGAAAGACCTCGTCCCTGAGCCGTGGCCCCTTGGAGATGTCCCGACGCTGGCGGAACTGGCCGGTGAAAACGCCTTTGGGACGGCAAGCACACGGATGGCAGCGGCGGAACGATTAAGCGTCATTGATCATTTGGTGGAGCGTTGCCGTGCATTAGCGGTGATGGACTTTGAATTTCTTTACGATCAGGCACGTGACCTGCTGGCGATTGGTTACGACGTCGGGGAACGACGCCGCGATCCATCCTGTTATGACCTGCTGGCGTCAGAAGCGCGCCTCGCCAGTTTTCTGCTCATCGCCCAAGGACAAGCTCCACAGAAACATTGGTTCTCGCTGGGCCGCTTGTTGACGAGTTACGGCGGCGACCTGTGTTTGATTTCGTGGAGCGGCTCGATGTTCGAGTACCTCATGCCCCAATTGATCATGCCGGATTATCCCGGTACCCTGCTCAACCAGACCTGCAAAGCGGCCGTATCCCGCCAAATGGAGTATGGCCGCCAACGCGCCGTGCCCTGGGGTATATCGGAGTCCTGCTATAACGCTACCGACATCCATCAAGTCTATCAATACCGGGCCTTCGGCGTCCCCGGTCTGGGTTTCCAGCGCGGCCTCGGTGATGATCTGGTCATCGCGCCCTATGCCAGCGCGCTGGCGCTGACCGTAATGCCGTCGGAGGCCTGCCATAACCTGCAGGCCCTTGCCGCCGAAGGATTTCTCGGTACCTATGGTTTTTACGAGGCGATCGATTACACGCCGTCACGTGTGACACCGGGCAAAAGCCATGTCATTGTCCGCAATTTCATGGCGCATCATCAGGGCATGAGTCTCCTGGCTTTTGCCCATGTGCTCCTCCATCAACCGATGCAGCGCCGGTTTTTGTCGGACCCCGGCACTCAGGCCACCGAATTGTTGTTGCAGGAGCGTTTGCCCAAGCAAGCGGCCACATTGCATCCGCATGCTGCCGAAGTCGGCGCGGCCGCACACGCGCCCAGCCCGGATAACGCCGCGATCATGCGCATATTCACGCATCCCAATACCCCCATGCCAGAGGTTCACCTCCTGTCTAATGGACGCTACCACGTCATGGCGAACAACGCTGGCGGCGGTTACAGTCGTTGTGCTGGTCTCGCCGTGAACCGCTGGCGCGAGGATATTGCTGCAGATGCCTGGGGTAGTTTCATTTATCTGCGCGATCGTGATTCCGGACGCTTTTGGTCGACCACCTATCAACCTACCCGGTGCAAGGCCGATCACTATGAGGCGATTTTCGTCCAGGGGCGAGCGGAATATCGACGCAGCGACCAGATGATAGAAAGCTATATGGAGGTCGGCGTTGCGCCGGAAGATGATGTCGAGATCCGGCGCGTGACGCTCACCAATACGTCCTCGCGCATGCGCCACATTGAGTTGACGAGTTATACCGAGGTGGTCCTCGCGCCGCTGAATGCCGACCTGGCCCACCGTGCATTCAGCAACCTGTTTGTCCAGACCGAAATTCTGGCAGAGCACAACGCCATTCTGTGCACCCGCCGTCACCGCTCGCCGGACGAGCAAGTGCCGTGGATGTTTCATCTTTTTGCGGCTCCCGGAGCCGTGGCCAGTGAAGCGTCCTATGAAACGGATCGGGCAAAATTTATCGGCCGTGGTCGCACGGTCGAGCATCCGCGCGTGTTCAATAGCTTGGGCCACTCTGCTTTGTCGAATACCGAGGGTTCGGTGCTGGATCCCATCGTCGCCATCCGCCGTACCCTGACTCTTGACGTGGATGAATCGGCAACGGTGCAGATCATCTCGGGAGTTGCCGACACCCGCGAGGCCGCAATCGCCCTGCTGGAGAAGTATGGTGATCGTCACTTTGTGGAACGCGCTTTTGAAATGGCCTGGTTCCAGAGTCAGGAAGTGCTGCGTCGCCTGAACGCCAGCGAAGCCGACGCTCAGGTGTATGGCCGCCTCGCCAATTCTGTGGTCTATGCCAGTGCCCTGCGCCGCGCCGCGCCCAGCGTGATTGCCCGTAATCAGTTGGGGCAATCCGGCCTGTGGCGCTTCGGCATATCGGGTGATTTTCCCATTGTGCTGCTGCGCATCGGTCAATTAAACCGCATCGATCTGGTGAAGCAGATGCTGCAAGCGCACGCCTATTGGCGTCTGAAGGGACTGGCGGCAGACCTGGTCATCATCAACGAAGATTTTTCGGGCTACCGGGCCACGCTGCAAGACCAGATCATGGGGTTGATTCATGCCGGTCCGGAGGCACAAGTCATCGACAGGCCAGGCGGCGTATTTGTGCGTCGTGCCGAAGAGCTTTCTGAAGAAGATCGCGTGCTGTTCCAAACCGTCGCGCGCATGGTTATTACGGACAGCGCCGAGTCCCTGCTGGAGCAGGTGGAGCGGCGGGTGCCTGTGGATCGTTTCCCGGAAAAATTAAGCCCGGCAACGCCACGCGTCGTAGAGGCGATCCAGCCGCTGCTTGCCCGTGAACGTATTTTCTTCAATGGATTAGGCGGATTCACCCCCGATGGACGTGAATACGTTATCAGTCTGGAACCGGGTCGAAGTACGCCCGCGCCTTGGGCCAATGTGATCGCCAGTCCGCACATGGGCACCGTCATCAGCGAGAGCGGCGGCGCCTATACCTGGGTCGAAAACGCCCATGAGTTCCGCCTGACCACCTGGCACAACGATCCCCTGAGCGATAGCAGTGGTGAAGCCTTCTACATCCGCGACGAAGACACCGGGGCATTTTGGTCACCCGCCCCGCTGCCGGCCCGCGGACAGTCTGGATATGTCTGTCGCCACGGCTTTGGATATAGCGTTTTTGAACACTACGAAAGCGGGATCTCCTCAGAGATGACTACCTACGTCGCTATGGACGCGCCCGTCAAGTTTGTGGTGATCAAGCTGCATAATTATTCAAAACGCGCGCGGCGGCTCTCGCTGACCGGATACTGGGAACTGGTGCTCGGCGAGTGGCGTCATGCCAATATGATGCATATCGTTACCGAAACGGATCTGCATAACGGCGCGCTGTATGCGCACAATGACTACGGTCAGGCGTGCGGGCACCGGATCGTGTTTGTCCAGACCAGCGAACGGGAGCGTACGCTCACGGGCAATCGCACGGAGTTTATCGGCCGCAACGGCACGCTCGCCGATCCTGCGGCGCTGCACCGCAACCGTTTATCCGGCAAGACCGGAGCCTGCCTGGATCCCTGTGCCGCTATGCAAACGCAGGTCGAGCTGGGCGAAGGTATGGAGCGCGAGGTCGTGTTTATTTTGGGTACCGCAATCAGCACGGACGAGGCACAGCAAACTATGGACCGCTTTGCCGGAAGAGAGGGTGCCCGGCAGGCCTTGGCCGGTGTGCGGGAGTACTGGAACCGCACCCTGGGCACCCTATATGTGGAAACACCGGACCCCGCGCTGAATGTTTTGGCGAACGGCTGGCTGGTCTACCAGACCATCTCCAGCAGACTCTGGGGCCGCAGCGGTACCTATCAGTCGGGCGGGGCCTACGGTTTCCGCGATCAATTACAAGACACCATGGCGCTGATCCACACTACACCGTGGCTGGCCCGCGAGCATCTGGTCCGTTGCGCAGGGCGCCAATTCCGTCAGGGCGATGTCCAGCACTGGTGGCACCCGCCCTACGGCCAGGGAGTGCGCACCCATATTTCGGATGACTATCTCTGGTTACCCTATGCCACCTGTCGTTTTGTGATGACGACCGGGGACAGCGGCGTACTCGACGAGTCCATCCATTTTCTTGAAGGCCGTGAGTTGAATCCGGAGGAAGAGTCCTATTACGACCAGCCGCAGCAATCCGCCGAATCCGCCAGCCTCTATGATCATTGCGTGCTGGCACTTAAAAACGGATTACGGTTTGGTGCGCATGGATTGCCGCTGATGGGCTGTGGCGACTGGAATGATGGGATGAATCTGGTCGGCCGTGAGGGCCGGGGCGAAAGCGTGTGGCTCGCATGGTTCCTGGTTCAGAACCTACAACAGTTTGCGGAACTCGCGCGTAATCGGGGTGATACCGCCGTCGTTGATCTTTGTACGGAACAAGCAGCCCGCTTACAGAACAGCGTAGAAAAAAATGCCTGGGACGGCGACTGGTATCGGCGGGCCTATTTTGATGACGGTACCCCCTTGGGCTCTGCCACGAATGACGAATGCCAGATAGATTCCATCAGCCAGAGCTGGGCCGTTCTTTCCGGGGCGGGCGACCCCTTGCGGGCGCGACAGGCCATGGCGGCTGTCGATGAGCACTTGGTCCGTCGCGATGCACAACTGATCCAACTACTGACCCCGCCCTTCGACCACTCAGCACTTGAACCCGGCTATATCAAAGGCTATGTGCCCGGAGTGCGCGAGAACGGTGGGCAATATACCCATGCCGCTATCTGGGCCACCATGGCTTATGCCCAAATGGCCGACAAAGCACGTGCCTGGGAATTGTTCAACATGCTCAACCCCGTCCATCATGGCAGCAGTCCAGAAGCGATCGCCCGTTATAAGGTAGAGCCTTACGTGATGTGCGCTGATATCTATGGCGCAGCACCGCATATCGGTCGCGGCGGCTGGACCTGGTACACCGGGGCGGCGGGCTGGATGTACCGATTAACGATCGAAACCTTGTTGGGCTTGTCCCTCGAAGTCGATCACCTGCGCATCACGCCCTGCGTCCCCGCGGACTGGAAGTTCTATAAGGTTCACTACCGCTACCGCGACACCCCGTACCATATCACCGTCCATTGCGATGGCGTCCCGTCAGCGCGGGGGGCGCACCTCACCATGGACGGTGCTGAATTACCGCAAAACCGGATTCCGCTCGTGGATGATCGCCGCGAGCACCATGTCGATGTCTACCTGGATTAAATGCAGATCAGGTACAGCCTGGACCCCACAGCGAGTCGCTCAAATCACCCGCGAGTAACGCACCGGCTTTTGCGCGAGGTAGGCGTCGAAGGCCATGCAGATATGGCGGATCAGCAGCCGCCCCTGCGGAGTGACCGTCAGGGTATGGTCGTCCATGTGCAGAAGTCCATCACTCGCCATGGCCTCCAGGGCGGGCAGGCTGGCCGCGAAATGCTGGCGGAAATCCAGTGCGAACTGCCGGTTCAGCGCGGCAAAATCCAGGCTGAAATCGCAGATCAGACGGGTGATGATGTGGCGGCGCAGCAGATCCTCGTCGCTCAGGTGCAGGCCGCGCTCCACCGGTAAGTGGCCGCTCTCCAGGGTGGTGCCCCAGGTATCCAGGTCCTTGATGTTCTGACTGTAGGTGGGACCGACCATGGCGATGGCGCTCATCCCGAAGGCCAACAGATCCGTCCCGGCATGGGTGGAGTAGCCCTGAAAATTGCGATACAGGCTGCCTTCTCGCTGTGCGATAGCCAATTCATCATCGGGCAGGGCAAAGTGGTCCATGCCGATATAGAGATAACCGGCCTGCTGCAGGGTGGCGATGCTGTCGGCGAGGATGCGCAGCTTGGTGTCGGGACTGGGGATGTCCGCGTCGGGAATCCGCTTCTGGGGCGGGAACCGCTCCGGCAGGTG
>NZ_JABBDR010000192.1 GCF_018854495.1 Acidithiobacillus ferruginosus | reverse complement strand
ACCAGACTCTTGCTGAGTCCGATGGCCAACGTTTTCAGGTATTGATCGGCCAACGCTGTTCGCGGGTAGTGCCAGGGGGCTTTGACCATTTTTATCCAATTTTATTGCCATGATAGATAATTATCTATGTTACCGATAAAACCAGGTAATTCAATCGTTCTGCTTTGTGAGAGGCTTCGGTTGCAAAATGACGTTGACACCCCATCGTTTCGACCTCATATAGCTCGGGACATGCCACTTAAATTATTGCAAGATGTAACAGTACGTGGGTCCCCATCAAATATTTCGCTATTACCACTCATGATCACCCAGATTATAGGCAGCAATCTAATCGAGAGCGCGGTTTAGCTCAGAAATATTTCCAGAATAGTGACGGGCATCCGATAAGGGATACTCATGCTCCATGCCATCAGTACTGACAAACCATACACATCTAGGGCCACCACCACGAACGCGACCGTCAGTAACGCAAAGAACCCACTGCGGCTATCTATGATCCAGTCAAATGTAGCCTTACTTTCACGGATCCGCTGATCATAGACGGGCAGGGAATACCGTGAATGTAGTTAGCCGACGATAGCATCTAGACAGCGATCCACCGAAGGCCATAGCGATAGACGACAAAGGACAAGAAAAATGTTGGGTGGTTTCATAATCCACGTTAACGTCTCGGGCGCCAACCAAATTCCGGGCATGTCTATGGCGCTTCATTTTAGATTCTTACCAAATATCGTGTGGTGGAATACTACCAACTATCCCATTGCGCAAATTGTGCAGCCCCCAATCACGCAACTTTCGAGCCCGTTCATACTCTTTTGTGGCCTTGTGAAAATTTTCTGAGTTAGGTGCTACTGGTACATGGAGAAGGGATAATCCCCACATAGCATCAAACCCAAATTTTCCTCTAAGCAGTTGCACTCCCGCGCAAGCCCGATCTTCACGACCCCACCCTATCTTCCGATCACCCATGAGTTTCCATAGTTCTCTGCATAAGAGAAAAGCAGACTCGGAGAAATCCAAGGTGTCCAGATCCAGCCTCATGTCGTCAACCACCACTTGGTTCAAAAGCCTATCACGGAAACACTGGAAGAGGTATCCAGCCATCAACAAATAGGAATCAAATGCACAAGACACCAACAATGCACGGTACAGTGAATCGCTAATATGAATAGCATTATTCCCATGATATGAATAAATGTTCTCTGCCAAAAGAATGGCCAGGCAGGTTACCGAATCGAACCCTGCCCTTACTTCTAATTGCTGGAGATGTTTTTCATTGATGTCAGGGCTAGTTAACGCTTTGCGTATGCTAAGCTTTGATTCGTTGGCGAAAACTATGCGTTGAATATCCGGCGCCAGCCGACCAAGCCACGACTCCTTCTTTTCCAGAACCCTATCTGGTTGCCGTAGAACTTCCCACATCGGGTGCCTAAGTATCTCCGCACTCCCGGGAACCATGGCCTCCACCTTGTTGACCGTCTTTTTTGATGGCTGGTGTAAACCCACGGCGTACTTGTCCCACTTCCGCCGGCGTGTAGGCAGCCCTACGATACTTGACTACTCGCTTCCGATATCAATCGCGGAATTCGAGCCCTAGAGTCCCCTTTGACGTTCGCCCCAAATAGTTCTATATAGGACTTTCTAACTGGAAACAACATGGTGAGGATGAGGATGCGTGACGGAACGACCGGGGAATCTACGCCGAAGGCCACAACCCAGGAGCCTTTTCTCGCCGTCCTGCGAGAGCTTGCCCAAGCCTACCATGCTTTTTCCGCCTACTCCGCCACCCATGTCCGGCAACTGGGCCTTACGCCAGCGCAGTTTGATGTCATTGCTACCTTAGGTAACACCCAGGGAATGCCCCTCACCCAGCTTGCCCAAAAAACCTTGATCACCAAGGGAACCCTGACCGGCATCATCGATCGCCTCGATGAAAAAGGCTTGGTTCGCAGGGAGGTCCCGGTGGGTGATCGACGCAGTTTTCGTGCCGTTCTGACCCCCGAAGGCGAAGTCATTTTTTCCCGAGTATTCCCCGCCCATATCGCCTATCTCAGGCAGGCCTTCGCGGACGTAGATGCGAATGATTTGGAGCAGGTGCGCCGCACCCTGCGCGCGCTGCGAAGCCGATTTCAGGAGTAAACCCCATATAGTTTGCATGCAAACATTTGTTGTGCTATCTATATAGTACGCATTGTAACTATATGGATGCGTATCAGATGAGATGCTTAATTTTATGGAGGTCATGATGAACCCAACACCTTACGTGATGAGCCTGGAACCAGGCAGCCACTATTTCTGCGCTTGCGGGCGCTCCGCAAACTTGCCTTTCTGCGATGGGACGCACCAGGGTAGCGGCGTGGAGCCCTTCGCCGTGGATATCGCCGAGCCGAAAACGGTAGCCATTTGTGCCTGCCGTCACTCCGCCAACCGCCCTTTCTGCGACGGCACTCATAAAAGCCTGCCGGCTGAGTGACCGCTTCTTCCGAATTGATAGAGGAGCATTGCCATGTTACCGAACAAAGTTTCTATTGCACTGAGAACCGCCATCCTTTCCGTCGCCTTGTCCACATCACTGGTATCACTCGCTGACGCCGCGGCCTATCATCGGTTGGACGCGAGCCCGGCCGGGTCATATCGAATTGATCCGGACCATTCTCTGGCGTGGTTCACCATCGGCCATGCCGGGGTGGCGGTGGTGGTGGGCCGTTTCGATAAACTGTCTGGCAGTTATACCTTCAATCCCGCAAATCCTGCGGGGGACAAAGTGAACCTCCGTATTCCCGCAGCCAGCATCAATACCAACTTCGCTCTTAGGGATCACGATTTACGTGGGCCGGACTTTTTCAATGTCCGGGAGTTCCCGAACATCACATTCGTCAGTACACGCTATCAACCCACGGGTAAAGAGAGCGGACAACTGTATGGGAAACTGACCATTCATGGCGTGACGCGGCCGGTGACCTTCCAGGTGCGGGAAATCGGTGCCGGGCCGGTGCCGGCGTTGCCCAAGCCCTGGGGTGGGTATCTCTCCGGCTATGAGGCCACCACCACCATCCAGCGCAGCGACTTCGGCATGGATGCCTATGCGGGCATGATCGCCAATACGGTGCACCTGCATGTGAATATCGAGGGCGTCCGCACGTCCGGCTGAGCGGCCTTCTGGGGTGCCGACCAGCAAGGCCGGCGCCTCCTTCCTTTTGGGAGGCAATCTTTATGTGGAATCTCTGGCAATCCGGTTTCGTTCGGTCCTTGATTTTGTATAGTGCCCTGCTACCCGCTGTGGTCGCCATGCTCATGGTGGTCGCCGCGTATTACAAAACCCGCAAATATCCCAGTTGGCGAAACATCATCTGGGGGGCTGCAATATTAGGGGGGTTTTTGGGTGGCTATGCGCTGATCTATCGCGATTTTTCCTTCCCGCCACGCACAGTGTTGTCCTGGTTGCCCTGGCTGGCCCTCGTGGGCGGAATCGTGGTGGCTATAGCCGATCGCCGTAAACATCCAGGGTGGCGCTATGGGGCGAGGGGAATGACCGCGAGCGTCTCGGCTTGGATTCTACTGTGGCCAATCGTGCGCCAAGAAAGCGTGCTCGCCGCCTTCTTGGCTTGGCTCACCGTGGCGGGGCTGTGGTCCGTTCTGTGGCTTGCTCTTATTCCTGACAAGCGGGATCAAAAATCCACAGGGGCCACGCTGTTTGTCGGAGCTGTCGGGCTAGCGCTCGTCGCGCCATTGTCGGGCAGTATCCTGCTGGCTCAGTTTGGATCAGCACTGGCCGTAGTGCTGGCCGTGGCCCTTGTTTTCTCTTTTCTGATCCGCGGTTCGCGTTGGGATTCGCCGAGTGCCGATGTGGGGGTGCTGATCCTGGGCGCCCTAATGGTGGATTTGCGCTTCTACGCGGGTGCTTCAACGGTCGTCATGGTATGGCTACTCGTGTCGCTTGCCGCAGGAGCGGGTGTTGCCAGCATCCTTCAACACCGAGGCAGTTCCAGTCGATGGGCAGTGCTCACGCCAGGATTGATCAGCTCCCTGCCCATGGCCGTAGCCGGATGGATGGCTCTACAGACCTATTTGGTGCGTGGCGGCGGTTATTAGTGGACAGTTTTCAGGAAAACGAGGTGAAGTAATGTTACATGGCATCAACCATATAGCCCTGCCGGTCCGCAGTCTGGATGTCTCTGACCGCTTTTATCGCGGAATCCTGGGGTTACGCGCCGTCGGCGAGCGGCCCGGCATGAAATTCTACACTGCGGGCTTGCACCACCACGATTTGGCCTTGATGGAAACTGGGGCGCTATTCCCGGTCTCCGGTTTCTCGCATTTTTGCCTCGACGTGGAGGACGAACAAAGTCTGGCCGCGCTATTTGCCTCTTGTCGGGCCGCCGGGGCGCGAATATTAGAGCCCGTGAACCATACAGTCATGCGGTCTTTTTACCTTGTTGATCCCGATGACCATATTGTGGAACTGGGGGTGGATGTCCCCCAATCCGAGTGGGGACCATGGCCGAATCCCTTTGGACGGGATGTGGCCTATCCAAAACTTCTGTCGTTCGCTGATGGACGGGAATTGTCCAGGTCAGCCCGCATGAGAAAATGAATAGAATCAAATAAAAAGTCAACTCAGGAGGCGGATTATACACCGAACTTTGTCGTCAACAACCGTATCGGCGGCCCAAGATATCCGGGATCTACGAGATGCTTGGGCATTTCTCTCAACACTACCGGGCCATCTCAGCACTACATCTAAAGCTGTCGATGCCCATGCCGAATTGGCGGGGATCTACAAACGCATTGGGGCTGGTATCCCGGTTGCGCCACCGACCAGAATCGGCCCCGCCATGCTCTTTGAAATTTCTGAATGACTGCAAACGCTGCTTATATGTCATTGGGTGTAGCGCAAGCACAAGGGATGCCCGTAGGCGCCAGGATGAAACTTTATTGTCCACCATCACAGGGTCGGCAAAGGCGGTGGGGCTACTCAGGATGATACTTCGTGAAACGGGGAAATTGTTCAAAACGTAGAATCAATGGGATACGGCTGATCCAGGATGATACTTTTTTGTCCGTTAACAGGATGCTCTGGGGCGTTTACCTCGTTAGCTTGTGCGGCGTAGTAAGCCTTTCATTTCAGGCGAGGCGACTGGTCAGCCCAGCCGTAAAGGTGTTGCTGGCATTTTCTGGGTTATCCATAGGCATCATTGCAACGGCTTTTGTGCTGACAAACTTTGCCCATGGTATCTGGGCGTCACGTTTTTTGGTCAATGTCTTTTATTTGGCCATCGTGGCACTGGTTACATTTGGTGCCGTTCGCTGGTTTGCGGGCAGCGATCTCACAAAATTACTGCTGTTAATCACGTTGATCGGATATGTCATGTTTGGATTGGCCGCTATAGATCATGCCAATTGGCGCTACACCTCCAACTGGGCTGGTACTCATTCCCTAGCCAAGTGGTTTGTCACGCATAACCTCTATAATGGATATGGACAATATTTTGAAGCTGACGCGCCACTACTTGGTATGGCCTCCAACGAAGGGATTACGGCAAGGCCGTTGAGCTGCAATATGGGATACATTATCCCGCGCCTATCCAGCGGGGACGATCAGTTTTGGTTCAGTGCCGCGGCACTGCCACGCAGTCAGAAACCGCAGTTTGTGGTGTTTGATCAGGCTGACCTTAAATGGGCAAGATGCACTATTAAGAGTTTCGGTAATCCGGCTATGAAGCTCAAGCACGGCGCGTTAGATATTTGGGTATACCGTCACGATTTATCACAGCAATTGATAATGGCGCGGGATGATTTTAAGCACAAATGGATGTTGATGAACATTGCGAACAATAGGAAAGCCATTACCAAGGTCGGAACAACTCTCGGCGTCAATTCAGAATGGGCACAAAATGCGTACACTTGGCTAC
Organism: Acidithiobacillus ferruginosus; assembly: GCF_018854495.1. Classification (GTDB taxonomy): domain Bacteria; phylum Pseudomonadota; class Gammaproteobacteria; order Acidithiobacillales; family Acidithiobacillaceae; genus Acidithiobacillus; species Acidithiobacillus ferruginosus. The sequence continues at coordinate 629 of NZ_JABBDR010000192.1, read as the reverse complement.
TGAAAAAAGGCATTGCTCAGTAGCCAAATGGCATTTCATTGATTTCTGCCAATCTATACACCGGAAACATTATAATAAAATAAAAGTCGCCAGCATAGTTCCAGGTCTAGGAAAGCCCGCCCCCGCATTAACCAATCGAAGCCGTAAATTTTACTTTACTCTATATTGCAATTGCGTCTACTAAATAGTTTTTACATTAGAAGCACGAGACAACGGCCGCGTTGATATTAGGTGATTGCGATTGGAAGTCCCAAGCATACGTCCCGCCAGGATATGGTCCGCCAACCGGATACACTTGAACATAAGCATTACCGTATTGTCCATAACCAGTTAATGCACAGAAATGCCAGTTACCGATACCCCAGGTCCCATCGGATCCATTTGGGAAAGTAAACTGTTGCTGCAAACTATCACCCCCCCCCATCGCCTGCCACGTCCCACCCTGGCACGCCAGCACCTGCCCACTCCCATTGGCATTCGCCGCAATCGCGCCGTTCGGCGAGCATCCCCAGCCGATATTGGCCGAGCCGAAAGCCGTGCCCAGGATAATCCGGCTGCCGGCGGTGAAGGTATCCGTGGTGCCAGAGTACCCGTTATTATCGGCCCAAAACCCGGGTGTGTTGATATTC
>NZ_JABBDR010000191.1 GCF_018854495.1 Acidithiobacillus ferruginosus | reverse complement strand
GTGCACCACCCTCCCGGACCTGCACTTTCCATACCCCCGTGCCTTCCCTTTGCACGGGATAGCCCAGACCCTGCAAGACCACTTGCACTGCGGGCTCCACCTTGGCGGGGACGGCATTCAACACCAGATAAGGGCCGCGCTCATCCCGGTAGCGGGTCACTTTGATCTCCGGCATTTCTGCGAGAATGGATTCCTCGCTCAGACGTTTTTTCACCGCTTCCATAATCTGACGATTATGCCCGGCGTCGGCGGGCACCTTCTTCCACCCCACGCTGCTGCCGTTGGGATTATTCCAGAGGCGCTCCTGTTGTATCGTCAGGATTTCCGCACCCTTTTCACCGGCACTCAGGTGAAAGGTGTATTTCTCCCGATAGGTTGGTGCGACGGTATGCCCCAGCACAAAGGCCAGACCACTGCGGAAATCACGCCAGTCGGTGACCAGTTCACCCTGTTCAGGAGAAAATTTCGCCACCGAGGTATCATCTGCCGCCAGTACCGCTTTCAGGGCGGCCCAAATCCGCTCTGGCCGGGCGGTCGTGCTCAACCGCAAGTCCGCGCCGCCACCCAGAATCTGCGCCCCCACGCCAGCGAGGGT
>NZ_JABBDR010000190.1 GCF_018854495.1 Acidithiobacillus ferruginosus | reverse complement strand
GGCAGGCCATGAACGAAGCATTGAAGACGGCGGTATTGGCGATTCTGCGCCCCCTGGTCCGATATCTGATCGGGCAGGGGTGGACCTATGGGGCGCTGACGGACACGCTCAAAATGGTGTACGTAGCGGAAGCGGGACGACATTACGGGAAGGCCGCCGGACGACCGCTGACGGACAGCCGGGTCAGCCTGCTGACCGGGATCCACCGCAAGGAGGTCAAGCGGCTGCGGCTTCTGCTGGAGGAGCACGGGGAGCGGCCGATGTTGCGGCATGGAGCCAACCTGGCGGCGCAGGTGGTGGCCGCCTGGATATCGATGGCAGAGTATACGGACCCCGCCGGGCAGCCCCGATCGTTGCCGCTGCGCAGTATGGCGGTGCCGAGCTTTGAGGGGCTGGCGCGCCGAGTCAAGGCCGACATGCGCCCGCGGGCCATATTGGACGAGTTGGGCCGGGTGGGGGTGGCCCAGGAGCAGGAAGGCGTGGTGCACCTGCTGCGCGCCGCGTATATTTCCGATCTGCCCGAAGACCAGGTCGCTTTTTTGGGGGAGAACGTCGGTGACCACCTGCGCAGCGCGGTCCACAACCTGGAAGGAGGGGAACCCTTTCTGGAACGGGCGCTGTACTTCGATGCACTGCCGGTAGCGGTGCTGGAGGAGGCGCGGCCGGAGATCTATCGGATGAGCGAGCGCTTGTTACGCGAGGCCCATCGGCGGCTGAATGCCGCCGAGTCGCCCGAAGGGCCGCAGCGGCGGCTGCGCCTGGGGGTCTATTACTACGAAGAAGACGCCGCGGCGGAATCGACAGAGGGACCGGCCGCGGAGGATGAGCCGCATGCCTAAGGCCCTGCGCTGGTGGAGTCTGGTCCTGATCTTGGTCCTGGTGGCCCTGCCGGGGGCATGGGCCCTTCCCGACCCGGCTGGTGGTATTGGTGGATCGGGCGCCACCCCGGATGGCATCGGGGGGACGGGCATCCATCCCGGTGGCATCGGCGGCACCGGCATCCAGCCAGGCGGCATCGGCGGCACGGGCATCCAGCCAGGGGGCATCGGCGGGACGGGAATCACGGCCCTGGGGGTGATCCAGCGCTTCGGCAGCATCTATGTCAACGGTCAGGAATATGCCCTGACCCCCCAGACCCGCTATAGCGTCGACGGCGCGGCGGGTACCGCAAAAGACCTGCATCTCGGGGACCGCGTCAC
>NZ_JABBDR010000019.1 GCF_018854495.1 Acidithiobacillus ferruginosus | reverse complement strand
GCTGTTGATTTTGCCCTGCCCCATGAAGGTCTGGGCCTTGGTCGCTTGGCCTGATACGGTGCCCATATTGTCCATGCCTGGCATGTTGCCCATGGCCGCATAAGCCGGAAGCGTGGCCGCTGCCGAACACGCCAGAATGAGGCTGAAATAAAAACGTTTCATGTTCGTCTCCTTGCTGTTGGTGAACTGTTCGTTTATCAAAGTTTAAGCACTTAGTTATGGCAACAATTTCCGGTGTCCCTCCTTTCCGCCCACGGCGAAATTGCGCGTCCGTTCTGCTCGCCTATCCATCACTCATGCCTGCTTTTCGTGTCATCTCCGTTATTTGAAGTCATGTCGTCCAGCCCTTCCGTCCCGCCGCTCGGTCCGCCTGGGTCCGCCTGGACACTGAACGCAGCGTCCCAATCGGCATGAAGGGCTTGGTATTCCGACTCGGTGAACCCCTTGTGACCGTGGATCATGGCCGATATCAAGCCGTGGCGACCCGCGATCTCGTGCGCCATCACGAGCGCCACATGGACAATGACGAAGGCAAGCAGCAGAAAGAAACCCCATTCATGCATCACCATCAACGGGGAGTGCATCGCTTCGCTATCCGGCATGAGCGAGAGACGGATACCCAAGGCAATCTGCACCACGGCAATCAGGAAAAAGACGAGATAGGCGGGGCCGGCGAAAGCGTTATGCCCCCGATAGGGAGAAATCGGGCGGCGGAAACCGCTCAGATAGCAGGCGAGGGTTTCCCGCCAGATGCGGCGCTGGGCTGACGTCAGGGGCAGGAGGTCGCGCCAGCGCGCCGTCGGCGGGCCGAC
>NZ_JABBDR010000189.1 GCF_018854495.1 Acidithiobacillus ferruginosus | reverse complement strand
TGCTCAAATATGTCAACGGCGGTGAATATCACGCCTACCACCCGGATGTCGTCCAGAGCCTGCAAACGGCGGTCCGTTCAGGGCGCTATGCCGACTATCGGGTTTTTGCCGCGCTGGTGAACGATCGCCCTGTCACCAACCTGCGCGATCTGCTGCAGTTGCGCCCGCCAGCACAGCCCGTACCACTCAGCGAAGTGGAGCCCATCGAGGCGATTACCCGCCGTTTCGACACGGCGGCCATGTCTTTGGGTGCGCTCTCGCCGGAAGCCCACGAGGCCCTGGCCATCGCCATGAATACCATAGGCGGGCGTTCCAACTCCGGCGAAGGCGGTGAGGATCCGGCCCGTTACCACAACAACAAGGTCAGCAAAATAAAACAGATCGCGTCAGGTCGTTTTGGTGTGACGCCGGAGTACGCGGTCAACGCCGAAGAGTTGCAGATCAAGGTGGCACAGGGCGCCAAGCCTGGAGAGGGCGGTCAGTTGCCGGGGCACAAGGTCAGCGGCATCATTGCCCGCCTGCGCTATGCCAAGGAAGGCGTCGCCCTCATCAGCCCGCCGCCGCACCATGACATCTATTCCATCGAAGATCTGGCACAGCTCATTTTTGACCTGAAGCAGGTCAATCCACAGGCCTATGTCTCGGTGAAGCTGGTCTCGGAAGCCGGTGTCGGCACCATCGCCGCCGGTGTGGCCAAGGCCTATGCCGACCGTATCACCATCGCCGGTTACGACGGTGGCACCGGCGCCAGTCCACTGAGTTCGGTCAAATATGCCGGCTCGCCGTGGGAACTGGGGCTGGCAGAAACCCAGGTCACCCTGCGCCGCAACCACTTGCGGCACCGGGTGCGTTTGCAGGCCGACGGCGGCTTCAAAACCGGGCTGGACGTGATCAAAGGCGCTCTGCTGGGTGCGGAGAGCTTCGGTTTCGGTACCGCACCGATGATCGCGCTGGGCTGCAAATATCTGCGCATCTGCCATCTCAACAACTGCGCCACAGGCATCGCCACCCAGGATGAGACCCTGCGCAAACATTTCACCGGCCTGCCGGAAATGGTCATCAACTACTTCCGTTTCGTCGCCGAAGAAGCGCGCGAAATCATGGCGCAACTCGGCATCCGTCACTTCGATGACCTCGTCGGCGCCAGCCAGATGCTGGAAATCGGTGGGGCGCAGACGGAAAAACAGGCACATCTGGATCTGCGCCCGCTGCTGGGCAATACCGACCTGCACCATGCCGACACCAACATTCAGACCCAGGACCGCAACCCGCCTTTCGACAAGGGTGATCTGGCGGAAACCATGGTGAAGGACGCCCGACCCGCGCTGGAAGAGCAAATCCCCACCCGCCTGCACTACCCGATCCGTAACGTGAACCGCTCCATCGGCGCCCGCCTTGCCGGAGAAATCGCCCGCCGCTATGGGAATTCCGGGCTGCGGGAAGATGCGGTACACGTCGACTTGCAGGGCACCGCGGGCCAATCCTTTGGTGCCTTCTGCGTACAGGGGATGACCCTGCATCTGCATGGCGATGCCAACGATTATGTGGGCAAGGCCATGAATGGCGGCACGATCATCATCGCGCCGCCGGCAGGCGTCACTTATGCCAGCCCGGACTCGGCCATCGTCGGCAACACCTGCCTGTACGGAGCCACCGGGGGACGCCTCTACGCCGCGGGACGCGCCGGTGAGCGTTTTGCGGTGCGCAATTCAGGAGCCATCGCCGTGATCGAAGGCGCCGGAGATCACGCCTGCGAATACATGACCGGTGGCCAGATCGTCATCCTCGGCACGGTCGGCGTGAATTTCGGGGCGGGCATGACCGGTGGCCTCGCCTTCGTCCGCGATCCGGCCCGCCAG
>NZ_JABBDR010000188.1 GCF_018854495.1 Acidithiobacillus ferruginosus | reverse complement strand
CTCCTAAGGCCTTCATTCATGCAGATGGTGCATATTGGGAGTGTGAGGGTGGCCGTGGGTTAAGGGTTGGTGACGATGGACGATGCGGGTGCCGGTGGCGGATTCCGGACGCCATCAGGAACGGGTGCTCATGCCGTCACAACCCATTGGTTTTTATCAATGCGCCATCAGGCTAAACCCCCCTTTTCAAGGGGGGGATAAAGCGGCGCTTGGCTTTTGAGCCCTCAATGGGCGATAAAGCCAATGCTTTGCGGTGTGGAAGCCCCGTCCTTCCCGCTCTCAAGAGCGGCAGCCGCAGGCTGAGGGCGGGGAGAACGTCCACCCACGAGAAGGACAACGAGGACTCGTCATGCAGGTTACAACATATGGATTTGATTTGGCAAAAAGGGTTATTGGCCGCCGCGCCCATCCGGGTAAAATGCTTGCCTCGCTTGGTGACGAGCAAGGGATGCTTCCCTATACGCTGATTATTTCTTCTACGGGTTATATTCTGCACCGTCATTAGGTATAGTTCCCGCAGAAAAACTCAAGTCGGATTTAAAATCCGTAATGCAAACAGCCCAGAAAACGGCCACGCAAGAAAAAATCAGATAACATTTCGAATGACCGCAATCAGTCTGCTGCCGACCATCAGGGCTCAACGGCGACAGGGCAGCGAAAGCGGTCACTCGTTTATTCTTTCATTCTGTCACCGCTATCATCCCCGAATAATGGGGCGATATCCTACGGGGCCTTTTGCGCTTCAGTCTCCCTGGCCGCGCAGGGAGTGCGTTTATTACCCGAATTCGCCGATCCAAAAAAGCCAACAAGAAAAGAGGGGTTAGCTGCGGCATCGTGTGCCATGTACCATTTCACGGTATGGCTATCATCCAGGTCATCGGAACGCGAACACCCTGCAAGAGCGATTATTACGCACAACGCGATGAGGAGCTTATTCATGACTGCGTCCTTTTCAATTGTCATAGGTTCAGTCGCTCTCACTCTTGACCCAATTGCCATCACATGCAGTGACGGATGGTTT
>NZ_JABBDR010000187.1 GCF_018854495.1 Acidithiobacillus ferruginosus | reverse complement strand
CGCGACATCTGCCGGAATCTGCGGGTGGCGCTGGATCGGGCGGCATCGGCGGGGCGGGCGGTGCGGCCTATTCTGGTGAGTCGTTCCGACTCCACTTTGCGTGGCCATTATCCGGTGGAAACCGACGTGATGACCGAGGAGTTGGGGCCTTTCGACGCCCATTTTCTCGTCCCCGCCTTTTTTGAGGGCGGACGCATCACGCGGGACGGCGTGCATTACGTGCGCCAGAACGGTGTGGAAACGCCCGCCCATGAGACCGAATTTGCGAAGGATTCGGTGTTTGCCTTCCATCACGGCTTTCTGCCGGACTACGTGGAGGAGAAGACCCAGGGACGGATTCCGGCGGCGGCGGTGGAGCGCTTCACGCTGGCGGAGTTGCGCGCGGGCTGCCTGCCGCGTCTGCTGGCCCTGAGGGACAACGTTTGCGCCGTGGTGGATGCGGTGGAGCCCGCGGATCTCGCCGCTTTTGCCCGGGATTTACGGGCTGCCGCGGCACAAGGCCAGCGTTTTCTCTTCCGTAGTGCCGCCAGCCTGCTGACGGCGCTGGCGGACTTGCCGCCGCAGCCTGTGGCAGCCAAGGATATGGCGCAACTGGTGCGCGGTGGCCGGGCCGGTGCCATCGTCGTCGGCTCGCACGTGCGCAAAACCACGGAGCAACTGGAATGTCTGCTCCTGGAACCCGGTTTGGAGGCTATAGAGGTCGATGTGAAAGATTGTGAGGGAGCGCAGCGCCCTGCGCAGTTGGAGGCCATTGTGCGGCGAGCGGCGGCGGCTCACGGCAAAGGGCTGGATGTCGTCATCTACACCAGCCGTGGGGAGCGCCGTTTTGCCGATCAAGCTGCCCGTCTGGCCTTTGGGGAGGCGGTGTCGGCCTTCTTGATGGAGGTCGTCCGAAGCTTGCCGGAGGATCTCGGTTTCCTCGTCAGCAAGGGCGGTATCACTTCCAACGATGTCCTCAGCGACGGTCTCGCCCTGCGCATGGCGCGGGTCATGGGGCAGATACTGCCGGGCTGCTCGGTGGTGGTCTGCCCTGCCGATCATCCTCGCACCCCCCAACTGCCGGTGGTGATTTTCCCCGGCAATGTGGGGGATGCCGGGAGCCTCGCCCTCGCCCGCCGCCTCTTGCGCGGCGACGCTCCTGCGTGAGGTGCCGGCCCAGCATGCCCGCGTCCCCCGACCGTACCGCCCTCCTTGTGGAATTGCAGGCGGCCCTGTCTGCGGATGCGGTATTGCGTAGTGCGGAAGATCTACGGCCATATGAATGCGACGGCCTCTCGGTACTGCGCGAGTTGCCGCTTTGTGTGGTATTGCCCACGGACCGGGAGGGCGTGCAGGCGGTCTTGCAAATCTGTCAGCGTCACGGCGTGGCGGTAGTGCCACGTGGCGCGGGTACGGGTCTTTCCGGGGGCGCGCGTCCGATCCGTGACGCGGTGCTTCTCAGTCTGGCCCGCTTGCATCATATTATCGCCATCGACCGGGAGAACCGTACCGCTCGGGTTCAGCCGGGCGTGCGTAATCTGGCCATCAGCGAAGCGGCTCGCCCCTTGGGTCTGTACTACGCGCCCGACCCCTCCTCGCAAATCGCCTGCAGTATCGGCGGCAATGTAGCGGAGAACTCCGGCGGCGTGCATTGCCTGAAATACGGGCTTACCGTCCACAATCTCCTGGAACTGGACGTGCTGACCGCCACGGGCGAAACCCTGCGGATCGGCAGTCAGGCTCTCGACAGCCCCGGCTACGATCTGCTGGCGCTAATGACCGGTTCCGAAGGATTGCTGGGCGTGGTGACGGAATGCACGGTGCGTTTGTTGCCGGTGCCGGAGCATGTCCTCGTCCTGCTGGCGGCCTTTTCTAGTGTCGAGGCGGCAGCGGAGTCGGTCAGCGCCATCATTGCCGCGGGCATCATTCCTGCCGGCCTGGAGATGATGGATCGGCTCGCCATCGAAGCCGCGGAAGATTTTGTCCATGCCGGTTATCCCCGCGATGCCGCAGCCATCCTCCTGTGTGAGTTGGATGGCCCCGCCGTGGAACTGGAGGAGCTGGTGCGGGAGGTAGAAACCCTACTCCAACGCTACGGCGCCCGCGCTATCCGCATAGCTGAGGATGCCGCGACCCGTCTGCTGCTTTGGAAAGGCCGCAAGGCGGCCTTTCCGGCGGTGGGGCGTCTGGCTCCGGATTATTACTGCATGGACGGGACCATTCCGCGCCAGCGTCTGGCAGAGGTGCTAGGGCGAATCACCGCCTGGTCCGCCGAATACGGACTGCGGGTCGCCAATGTCTTCCACGCGGGCGATGGTAATCTGCACCCGCTGATCCTTTACGACGCGAATGCCGAGGGACAGTTGCACGCTGCTGAGGAATTTGGGCGCCGCATCCTTGAACTCTGCGTGGCCGTCGGTGGCAGCGTCACCGGCGAACACGGCGTCGGTGTCGAGAAACTGGACAGCATGTGCGTTCAGTTTAACGCCGCCGAACTGGCGCAGTTGCATCGCATCAAACACGCCTTCGACCCCGAAGGTCGCCTCAACCCCGGAAAGGCCGTGCCCAGCCTGCATCGCTGCGCCGAGTTGGGGGCCATGCATGTGCATCATGGCCAGTTGCCTTTCCCCGAACTGGAGCGTTTTTGACATAGATCAGAGCCAGACCTTGCAGATGGCCGTACAAGAGGCCCACGCCAGATCCCAACCGCTCGCTATTCGCGGTGGCGGGAGCAAGACGTTCTATGGCCGCCAAACGCCGGCATGCGATCTGCTCGATCTCGGTGGCCACAGGGGCATCATCGACTACGCGCCCAACGAGCTTTTCATCACTCTGCGCGCGGGCACTTCCTTGCAAGCACTGGAGGCACAACTCGCGGAAGCCGGGCAGATGCTCCCTTTCGAACCCCCGCACTTCGGACCCGCCGCGACCATCGGCGGCACGCTGGCCTGTGGGTTTTCCGGTCCGAGCCGTCCCTACGCCGGGTCGGCCCGCGATACGGTGCTGGGCATGCGCATCCTCAACGGACAGGGCGAGATCCTGCGCTTCGGCGGGCAGGTCATGAAAAATGTCGCCGGTTATGATGTTTCCCGTTTGATGGTGGGTGCGCTCGGCACCCTGGGCGTCCTGCTCGAGGTGAGCCTCAAGGTGCTGCCGCGCCCCGATAGTACCGTGACTCTGGTGCGGCCGATGGACCCCGTTACTGCCGTCCAACGCATGAATCACTGGGCTGGACAGCCCCTGCCGCTCTCCGCTACGGCGTATGATGGCGAGCACCTGTATATACGTCTTTCCGGCACCGGAAGCGCCGTGCGGGCGGCGCAGACCCGGCTGGGCGGCGAAAGGTTGCCCGATGCCGAGGCGGCGGCCTTCTGGGTGACCCTGCGCGAACAGCGACACGTTTTTTTTCAGGGGGACGCGCCCTTGTGGCGTCTGGCCGTGGCCCCGGCCACACCGCCCTTGCCGCTCGGGGATCAGATCCTCATCGAATGGGGCGGCGGCCAACGCTGGCTGCGTGGTGCCCGTGATGCGACGGCCCTGCGGCAGTTGGCGGCGGAGCACGGTGGTCACGCCACCCTGTTTCGTGGTGGAGATCGCCGTGGTGAGGTCTTTCATCCCCTCACACCGCCGCTGCTGGCCATGCAACAACGGCTCAAGGCAGCCTTCGATCGGCGCGCCATACTCAATTCTGGCCGTCTTTACGCCACCCTCTGAGGTCTGCCCATGCAAACCCATATCGCCCCCCGCTTCCAAAATGACCCCAGCGTGACCGAAGCCGATGCTATCCTGCGCAGTTGCGTCCACTGCGGCTTCTGCACCGCCACCTGCCCCACCTACCAGATTCTCGGCAATGAACTGGATGGTCCGCGTGGTCGCATCTACCTCATCAAAGCGTTTTTCGCCGGTGCTCCGGCCACGGAACACACCCTGGAACATCTGGACCGTTGCCTCACCTGCCGCGCTTGTGAAACCACCTGTCCTTCCGGTGTGCGCTACGCGCGGCTGGCGGAAATCGGCCGCGCGCATCTCGAAGCGGAAGTGGATCGTCCGGCACTGGAGCGGGTGAAGCGCCGCCTGCTGCGCGCCATCGTCCCCCATCCCGAGCGCTTCCGTCTATTGGTGCGGCTCGGTAACACCTTTAAGCCCCTGTTGCCGGGTGCTTTGGCGCGCCAGATTCCGACCCTGCCCAAGCCTCGGCTCACGGCGCCCCAGGCCACGGTCCATACGACGCGCCGGGTCATTGCCCTCGCCGGATGCGTGCAAAGCGTGATGACCCCCGCGACCGGGGCGGCGCTGGCGCAGATACTCGGCACCCTCGGGGTGACTGTCGATATGCCAGCCAGTGCCGGTTGCTGTGGTGCCCTCAGCCTGCACCTCAGCGCCCACAGCGAAGCCCACGACTACATGCGTCGCAACATCGATGCCTGGTGGCCGCTGATCGAAGCTGGCGCTGAAGCCATTCTGGTCAGCGCCAGCGGCTGTGGCAGCATGGTCAAGGAATATGGGGAGGCGCTACAAAACGACCCGGACTATGCTGAAAAGGCCGCGCGTGTAGCCGCTCTGGCCTGCGATCCCAGTGAATGGCTCCTGGAGCGCGCCGGGGAAATTCCTTTCGTGGCCGCTAATCGCGGTACAGTCGCCTTCCACGCCCCCTGTTCCCTGCAACATGCCCAGCGCTTGCAAGGCGGGGTCGAAACGCTCCTGCAACAAGCCGGTTACCGATTGACCAGTGTCCACGATAGCCATCTTTGTTGTGGTTCGGCAGGCAGTTACTCTATTTTGCAGCCCATGCTGTCCCAGCTGCTACGCCATCAGAAACTGGAGGCTTTGCAGGCAGGGCAGCCGGACTGCATCGCCACGGCCAACGTCGGCTGCCAGATGCACCTTCAAAGCGGGAGTGAGACACCTGTTTGCCATTGGCTGGATCTATGTGCCGATGCTTTGGCTCCTGTTGGAGGATTGTAGCGACTGATCCACAGGTGGCGATGAAGTCGCCGCAATCGTGAGGATAGCCCCTTCAACCCAACCGTAACGACCCCTTGCGGTAAAACACTCCGACCGTCATCAGCAGCTCCACCGTACCAATCCGCCCGTCACTCCTGCAATCTACGTGATAGCAACGGGCTAGAGCGTCGGCTCATAACCCATTTATATAAGTAAAACATCATAGTTAGAAATCTTAACTTATTATTTATTGATATACAGGTTACTGTTCACTTCGCAAGACTGCAGCAAGCGGTCACTGGGTTACATTTCAGATTTCACGCAGGAGTTGCGTATGATTGCGAATATCGCATCCTCTTTTTTTATGTTGGTTGCACCATGGCCGTTGCTGTTGGTGGGTTTTCTTATTGGATTCCGCGCGGACCATCATGCGCGCTGGGTCAAGACGCTTAGCAACGGTGCCAATTGGTTTGCGCTGCTTTGTGGCATCGCAGCAACAGCAATGTATGTGGTGATAATACAGCATTCACAGACCTATCTGTCGATCCATCTACCATGGGGATTAAACTCATTTGCCATCCGAATATTGGTTAATCCATTGACTCTTGTCATGTTCGTGTTGGTCTCCTTCATGGGAATGATTGTTTCTCGATACTCTGCTTCGTATATGGTAGGGGATGCCCATGAGGGACGGTTCCACAGGTGGCTGAGTCTGACAGTTGGCGCATTTCTAGTGCTGATTGTGACAGATAATATCTGGGGATTCTGGATTTCATTTGCCGCCGCCAGTCTGTTTTTACATCAGTTATTGGTATTCTATCGCGAACGTCCGATCGCCGTAATAGCCGCACGCAAAAAATATTTGTTTTCGCGGATCGCCGACGTGAGCCTTTTCACCGCTTTTCTTCTGCTAGCACGGACCACCGGAAGGGCAGATTTTTCAGGAATCGCACAGTGGATGCACGCGTGGCACGGAAGTCTTCCTGCCAGCTTGCAGATTGCAACAGGCCTGATTGTGCTTTGTGCTATTTTAAAAAGCGGGATATTTCCCCTGCATGGTTGGCTTATTCAAGTTATGGAGGCCCCCACGCAGGTTTCGGCACTATTACATGCGGGACTCATTTATACTGGCGCATTCCTGCTCTTGCGTGTCAGCCCCATGATTACCCACGTAAGCTGGGCCTGGACCGTACTCATTCTCACGGGTCTTTTATCTGTAACAGTGGCATCTCTCATGATGATGACGGAAACCAATATCAAAGAATCGCTGGCGTATTCCACTTCTGCGCAACTGGGTTTCATGCTCATGGAATGTGGTTTGGGTTTGTACAGTGTAGCCGTACTCCATATTGTAGCTCACTCTGTCTATAAGGCGCATGCGTTCCTGTCTTCCGGAAGTGTGGTAGACAATTTCCGTGGACCGATAATCCAAAAGCTCAATACAAAACAAACTCTCGGACGAGCGGAATTGGCAATTCTTATATCAGGGCTAGTCACCTTTGGAATTGCCATGGCATTTGGCATCGATTTGCAAAAGCAACCGACTTTGCTGACGATCGGAACCATCGTCGCCATTGCGATGAGCCAGCTTCTGCTGCAAGCACTCAATAGGTCTGGAGTCGGAGCTGGCACCTTGCTTTCCCGAGTCGCCCTGTTAAGCATCATTGTTTGTTCAGCCTATTTTGGGCTGCATGATCTGTCCACTTATTTGCTGGGAACCAGCATTCCCAGTGATACCGTACAGGCTGATCATATTCCAATCTGGTTACTGGCGCTTATCGTCGTGGCTTTTCTTTCCTTGTTGCACATTCAGCAACTTTTGCCTCGGTTGCAGAAGTTGCCTTTTTGGCAAGCCGTGTATGTGGACCTGTACAACGGACTGTATGTTGATCTTGTTTTTAGTCAGATGGCCTTTCTTCACGCCTCGAAGAGAGGGAAAACATTGGGTGTGGCAAATCCACAAGTCCAGTTTCCGGAGGAGTAGACATGAAAGCAGCAGCGACATCAAACCCGTATCAGGACATCAAAGCGAACATTGAAGGCGCATGCCAGAGAATCGCTCCCCTCTGGCCACTCAAGCACTTTGTCGCCGTAAATCCATACCTTGGCCTGCGCGACCAACCGTTCTGGCAAGCGGATCAGACGCTTCGCAAGATTACCGGCGAGGGGCTGACTATGCCGCGGCCCTATTATGAAGAACAGATCGCCAACGGGCGGATCACCCAAGAGGATTTAGACGAAGCCCTGAAGGAGATGCACAGTATTTTGGGGGTGACCCAGCTCAAGCAGGCGATGAAACAACGATCGGCAAGCCGGAACGTGCCATTTCCGGTCTTCGCGGATGCCATGTTCGCCGATGATCGTCGAGATTGGCCGGGCTTCGTCGTGGAAAGGATTAGCCAATATTGCGCGGCGTACTTTGACGAGGGGCAGGCCACATGGAGCATGCCGTGGCGCGATGGCCCGATGTATCATGGCTGGTTAAAGTTCATGCATTTCGACAAGAGCCCGCGCATGATCGGTTTGCGCGGGATTGGAGAAGCGTCCGCCGCACTCCCGGCAGCCGCTGAAACGGCCATTGCCTGGGCTCTGAAGGAACTCTCCGTCCCGTTCGATCTGGCCGATGATTATCTCTTTGCAGCACTCCTGAGTATCGGAGGCTGGGCGGGTTGGGCCAGATATCTGCGTTGGCAGGCCGAATTGAAGGGTGAGACCGATCAATCCTTGCGTGATCTTCTCGCCATCCGCGTGTGTTGGGATGCCATTCTTCACAAGACCAGCGCCGATATCGCCGTACAAAAGCGGTGGCGCCGAATGTTGCACACCCAACAAAATAGGGCGATAGAAAAACCGTCGGAGCACATTGATGCCATTTTGCAGACCGCGCTGGAGATCGGCTATCAGCGTTCATTGTTCAGATCACTAAAAGCAACGGAGTCAACCAATGCGGCCACTGAGCGACCCGTGGCGCAAGCTGCGTTTTGCATCGACGTGCGCTCCGAAATCATCCGCCGGGCGCTGGAAACAGTGGCTCCAGGCATTCAAACCTTGGGCTTTGCGGGCTTCTTTGGCGTACTCATGGAATACGTTCCATTCGGTGCGAATACGCCTAAAGGGCATCTCCCCGTCATTTTCAATCCGCCTTATCGGGTATGCGAGGACCTGAGTCATGCGGGCGAGGATGAAAGGCAACAGCATGCCGCAAAAAGGCAATTACGTTTACGGGTAGCCACCGCCTGGAAGAGTTTCAAAACATCAGCCGTGTCGACTTTCACCTTTGTGGAAGCCACCGGATTGCTATATGCCCCGAAGCTTTTCGGTGACAGCATGGGTTGGACCCGCACCGTACCCCATCCGGACGAAAGGGGCCTTAATATTGAAATGCAACAGAGACTGCGCCCACGGTTGATCGCTAGCGGTAATTGTAAATCCAGTGCGAAAAGTACCGGAATTCCAGAAAATGAGCGGGCGGGGGTCGGGGAATTCATTCTTAAAAACATGGGGCTGACGCAGACATTCGCACGCCTGATCTTGTTGGCAGGCCATGGCAGCACTACGGTCAATAATCCACAGGGGACTGGACTCGATTGCGGTGCTTGTGCCGGGCAGACGGGAGAAGCCAGTGCCAGGATTGCGGTAACCTTGCTAAACGATCCGGCGACCCGCCGGGGTCTTGAGGAAAAAGGGCTTAAAATTCCAGAAGACACCTATTTCATCGCCGGATTGCATGACACCACAACAGATGAAGTGATGATCTTCGACACGGAAGATCTGCCGACAACGCACGCCAAAGATCTGGCGCAACTCCGCCAATGGCTGGCGGATGCGGGTGAGCTTACGCGGATGGAGCGCGCCACCCTGCTGGGTACGGCCTCTCAAGCTCCTGAGGTGGTCACGCGCGATATGCGGCGACGCACTCGGGACTGGGCCGAGGTCAGACCCGAATGGGCACTGGCAGGCAACGCCGCTTTTATCGCAGCCCCCCGCCAGAGGACAAGGGGTGTTGACTTGGAAGGTCGGGCTTTTTTGCATGACTATGACTGGCATAAGGACGCGGGCTTCTCCACATTGGAGTTGATTATGACTGCCCCCATGGTGGTGGCAAACTGGATCAACATGCAATACTACGGCTCCATGGTAGACAATCTGCATTTCGGCAGCGGCAATAAAGTGCTACATAATGTCGTTGGGGGATCTATCGGCGTTCTTGAGGGGAATGGAGGGGATTTACGTGTCGGTTTTGCCTTGCAGTCCCTGCACGACGGTAATCGTTGGATCCATGAGCCGGTCCGCCTAAACGTGTTGATTGAGGCACCGCAGGCGGAGATGGATAGTGTCATTTCCCGCCACGTTCTCGTCCGAGAACTGGTGGATAATGGTTGGCTTTATCTCTTCCAAATCGATGATGATGGAAATGTATCTCGTCGCGTACTTGATAAGCAGTGGCAAAGGGTGACGTGAAAAATTCCTGCCGCATTGCGAACCAAGGCTCGCCCAAGATCGCTAAGGGCGGAGCATGCGAGACATGTGTATCAGAGCCGACCAACACCGGCAGGTGCGGTAAGCGAAAAATGGGGCGGTTCGAAAAACTCCCCATATGCAGCAAAATCTAGGGGGTAGGTTAGATCGGAGAGCCGGTGATGGCAGGACTGGTAGGGCAAACAGGATTCTTCCCCGGAGACCACCGGTTGCTGCGGGAACTGGATTTTCTGGGCGACGGCCTGCCGCTGCTCAATCTGCTCATTCCCTGGGAGCCCTTCCGCCCAATTCTGGAGAGTGTGCCGAAGGCCAAGCCCAAAGGGCCGGGAGGGAGGAAGCCCTACGACCGGATGCTGCTCTTCAAGATGATGGTGTTACAGCAACTGCACAATCTCAGCGACGAGCAAACCGAATACCAGGTGCGGGATCGTCTCAGCTTTCAGCGTCTTCCTGGGTCGGGACTGGAGGAATCGGTACCCGATCACACGACCTTGTGGCTGTTCCGTGAATCACTGGCCCAGGCCAAACTGACGGAGCGACTATTCACGGCCTCCATAGGCAAATCCATGAGAAGGCGTAACGCAACCGCCCCTTGACCAAGTCCCCGGAAGGAGTTGGCCAACATGTGCCGGTCACACCACAAATACTGGAAATACGCAGATAAAGCAGGGATAATTGGCAAAAATCGCCTGAGAATGGCGAAGGTGGGGGAAGTCCCTATCTCAAACTGATCAATTTTTGTTATTCGAAGTACCCAAAGGAGGTTTCTTTTTATGAAAGCGCCAGAAGATTCTTCTCTGCCCAGGCGGGTTTTTCAGCAGCGCGCGTTGCTTACCGGGTTGCTGTACGACCCAATGCGTCACCTGGCGGATGCATGTAGTCGTGTGTGGGGTGACCGTCCAAAAATGGAGGCTGTATTGAACGAGGCATTCTCCACCGTCCCGCACTGTAAGTTTCTATATGCATTGGACACCGGCGGGGTGCAGATAACGTCCAACATCAGCCGTGAAGGCCTGCTCGCCGAGCACTTTGGCCGGGATCGATCGGACCGGCCATACATCAGAGAAGCATTGCTGGCCGCCGAGTATTCTAACAAAAATCGTGAAGCGCAGTATCAGCAATGGCCCTACATACGAGAAGGGGTCCAAGCTATCGATTTTCTGTTGTGCGAGGCCTATATCAGCCTGCATGCGCTACGGCCATCGTTGACCGCCGTCCAATTTGTGCGTGACACAGACGGTATACTTCTCGGTTTCATTGGTGCGGATTTTGCCTTGAGGGACTTGCCTCAGGCAGCCAAAATATACGAAGAGCCCAGGCATTCCCGACGGTTTGAAGGAGACCCGTTCATATCAGATACGGCCGTTACGAAAATGCGTTCGGAAAGCAAAATGGATCGGCATTTGGATACCGTGCTTAGTGTGGTGGAAGAATTGATACTTGTACATGGTGTGTATCATATAATTCTCCATTTCTCCAGCAGCCAGGCCATACTTTGGGTGATGGATGACCCGTATCGGTATCGTCTACTGACTATAGAAGAACTAATTGACCCGAATATTTGCTTGGCGTATCCCAAGCGCTCATATCCGGATGACGCCGTGGTACCCCACCAAGAGGTCCGGTCTATATTGAGTAATTTACGAACGCTTAGATTTATGAAAGGAATATTTTATTTGCGCTCTGGATCTGTCAATATCTTTAACGGCACAGTAGGGTTGACATTTTCCTCCGATTGCTCTCATTATGTTTCGTATGACGACTTCCTCAAAAGGGATCATTCTTTATGGGAAACCAGTGCCTGACCGGAAATGCTATTGCTCTTTCTTGAACTGCCGTTCAGGCTGGCCTTGCTACCAGCGATTTTATTACCGATCATGGAGTAGCCCAATTCAACGACGGCACCAAATCTTCGGTGTGTGTACCGTTCTTCAAGGCATTACCGTTATCAGGCATCCTCCTTTCCTCTGGATTCCACATCAATCAGATTTAGGAGCAACGACCCTTGATAGCCAAAATACCACAACTTTTCGTGGCTTCTCACCTTTTCTGCGGCTGCGCTGTTCGATGTGTCCCGTGATCTCTCCGCCGGCATCGAGCTTTTGCAGCACGGCATCCCGGTTGCCATCTTTGCGATAAAGCCAACCGATGGGCATTTTCGGGTGTCCTCCAAGCCAGATCCCCACCGCATCCCGATCATAGGGGTTGCCCGTATCCCGAGAAATCCGAACCTGGTTATCCGCTGGGATACCAGACAGGCCAGAAGCTTCAGGGAACTCCTGGTTAAATGCAAGATTTGAAATTCGTCGCATGGTTACCAGCTATAGCTTGCGGAACCAGCCACCGGAGCATTGGCCCCGGTCCCGTTGCAGCCCAATGTCGCCATGCAGGCTGTAACAAAAGCACCTTTGAACATCGGGCATTCCTCCATACCAGAACCCGCTTGGGTATAGATCAAAGAATCTGGAGATACCTGAAGAGGCGCACCCGAGTCCGATCTATACCTGGCCAGGAATCAGACTCAGAGCGAGGGTGAGAGGGATGAACTACGAGGAAATCGAGATCCCAGACGAGCTGCTTTGTGGGGGAGCTTTTATCGAGGACGGGGCGCCAGACCTGCTCATCGCCGCGGCTTGGGCCATAAATGGGTATCGGTGCCCTGTTGACCATTTGCAGCAAGCAGAACCAGAGGAAGACATTGATGATGCGGAGTGAATCAACTCTCAACGCGATCCCGCAAGACCTTAGAAAAGAACTTGTCTTACTGGCCGACTTGCTCCCAGAGCAAAGCCCATTGCCATATACAAAGGCCAAACTCCTGGTGCTGTCTTGGAGCAGGCTCGGCCAGGATGCCCTGGCCTGGGCCGGAGCAAACCTGATCATCAAGATTGATCCAGCCCCCTACGAATCCGGAGATCTGGCATACGGCCCCACTCCCATGCAGACGGTGAACCGATCGGTTGACCTTTGGAAGCCGTTCTCACCTGAGCACTGGCGAGAGCATGTGCGAAGAATGAGCCTGTTCGACCTGGCTGTTTACCTGAAACTGAAGGTGGGAACGTGGGGCACGACACCGATAGCCCGCCGGCGGCATGTCACCAAGGACCGGCTTGATGGCCTTGGTCTTGGGTGTCAGATTCATCCCGCCGATTCAACCGCTTCGATCTTCTTATGCGGCGAGCGATCGCTGCTGGAGATTGTCGAAGCAGACCTTGCGGACCAGATCAAATGAGTTACGGGCTTTGCATTCAGGAGAGGGCTGTTGTGACGTATTTGTACCACGACGAGGCAGCCCATGAATTGCACTCTGCCGATTGTAGCCGGTTATCAATTTTAGCAGGCAGCTAACCTATTGATAACTTAAGCCATATAGATGGCAAAGGGCACTGAAAATCCTCGTGTCGGCGGTTCGATTCCGTCCCTGGGCACCATATAAAACAATCAGTTATATATTTTTTGTTAACAATCCTCTGCTCCTCAGTTTGGTACAGTCCTGACGCAAGCCCAAAGGCAATTCTTGGGGCCGTTTTTTGCTCCTCGCCAGTTAATCGGGCGAGGCTGTCGGTGAAGGTGTCGGAGATACGGAAGTCCATCAGTGCTTCATCCCTTCGGCTTCTTTGTGGGTAACTGCCGCACCATGCGATCGAAATCCGACTCGAAACGCTGGTCATCCAGCACCCGGAACTTGTCGAACTCCTGCTCCGCGTGTGCTTTGGCGAGTTCCGCAGACACTTGGCCCGCCCCCTGCAAAATTGCGCGGTCATTCAGCGTCAGGAAGCCCTCCAGCTTGGTGATCCAGTCCTGCATCGTCATTGCGATGCGCCGCGCCGCCTGGCCTTCGGCAAAGATGAGGTATTGCTCGGCCAGGTTGTTGAGGGCGCGCAGCTCCTCCTCGCTCAGATAGTTTTTGGCAACACCCACATCGGACTTGCGAATACGTGCGCCTTCCCAAGTCGTCAGGCCCATGTTCGGCAATCGGCTATCCGCGCGACTGGTGATCAACTCGGCGGCGGTCCGACCGTGGATGGCGTAATGCACCTTGTTTTGCACCGTGGCGAAAAACTGCTGAGTCAGGGGGTGGCGCGCGTCGTAATCCACGCTCGTGGCGTAAATGTCGGTGATTTTCTGATAAAAGCGCCGTTCACTGGTGCGGATGTCTTGCAGGCGACGGGTCAGTTCGTCGAAATAGTCCCGGCCCTTACCAGGGTTCTTCAGACGCGCGTCGTCCAGCACGAAACCCTTGATGATATACTCCTTGAGCTTCTCGCTGGCCCACTGGCGAAAACGCACACCCACCGGGCTGCGCACACGAAAGCCGAGAGCGAGGATCATGTCGAGATTGTAGTGTTCCACCTCGCGGGCCACTTCACGCCCGCCCTCGACTTGAACTGTTCGGAATAACCGAACAGTTGCCGCCGGCGTCAGCTCCCCATCCTCGAAGATGTGCCTGATGTGCTCGCTGATGGTGCCCTTGGCCTTGCCGAATAGCTCAGTCAACTGCTTCTGATTGAGCCACAGTGTTTCCGCCTCCAGCATTACGTCGATGCGGGTGGAGCCGTCTTCGCTTTGGTAGATTAGGAATTGGTTCATAAGGTCTGGAATCCTTACCTGTGATAATCCGTGTAACTCAACAACGGCTTGGAATTGTTTGATCTCACGCATGATCTAGCTTGCGAAAACTTATGCCCGGACGGGCTAGCCGGGTTCGATTGCAAGTCGAAAACAGTCGTCTTGACGGTCTTCTGTTTCTCGTTGGTAAGACTAGACAATCTGTCGGTGACAGAGTCAGCAATACGAAACTCCGTGACGCGGTCAGGTCTGAGCTGGTTCTGCGCCAGCGCGCGGCCAATCTTCCGGCACGAATTTCTGGCCACCTCTCCAACGCTCGACCACAGCCCCCTGATACCACTCCTCGTTGATGTCCGCATGCTCTGTCACAATAACTTGGAAACCGGGAGTTTGAACCGCCCCGGGTTTCGTGGAGGCCATTTGGTTTAAGTGCAGGCCGTTAATTCGGTCTGTTCGGCGAGTTGCCGA
>NZ_JABBDR010000186.1 GCF_018854495.1 Acidithiobacillus ferruginosus | reverse complement strand
GCAGCGCTGGTGGAGCAGAGCGCTGGCACTCTGCTGTGGCGAGGTGGTGGCTGGCGGAGACCCCCGAACTTCGCCCAACGCAGCGGGCGTCCGGGACTGCGCGGGGCGAATCATCATTCTCAGATGGGATCGCCGGGCAGTTGGGTCAGTATTTCGTAACCATCATCGGTGACCAGAATGGTATGCTCCCACTGGGCGGAGGCACTGTGATCCTTGGTAACGATGGTCCAGCCGTCGGGCAGGGCCTTGATGTAGCGTTTGCCGGCATTGACCATGGGTTCGATGGTAAAGGTCATGCCCGGCACCAGTTCAATGCCTTCACCGGGATTGCCATAATGCAGCACCTGCGGCTCATCGTGGAATTTGCGGCCGATGCCGTGCCCGCAGAACTCCCGGACGATGGAACAGTGCTGCGCCTCGGCGTAGGACTGTATGGCATGGCCGATATCGCCCAGGGTTGCGCCGGGCCGCACCTGCTGAATGCCACGCACCATGGCTTCATGGGCCACTTCCATCACCCGACGCGAACGCAACGGCACCTCACCGACGGTGAACATTTTGCTGCTGTCTCCGTGATAGCCATCCTTGATGACCGTGACGTCGATGTTGAGCATGTCGCCATCCTTGATGACGCGCTCGCCGGGAATGCCGTGACAGATCACATGGTTGAGGGAGATGCAGACGGATTTGGGAAAGGGTGGATATTCCGGGCTGGGCTGATAGTGGAGCGGTGCGGGAATGCCCTGCAGATCGTTGACGATATAGTCGTGGCAGATGCGGTCCAGTTCATCGGTGGTAACGCCGGCTTTGACGTGGGGGCCGATCATCTTCAACACCATGGCTGTGAGCTGGCCCGCCACCCGCATTTTTTCCACTTCTTCTGCGGTCTTGACGCTGTGCTGGGGGGACGTTTTGCTGCGTTGTAACATGCTGTTCTCCTGAGGCGGCTAAAAGAGAAGCGGTTCCGCCACACTGAGGCTTATTTTATCAGGACTGAGGCGGGTCCGGTAGGCCAGAATTTCCACGCCGTCGGTGCGTGCCCGGCGCAGTGCCTTCCCATAGGCCGGATCAATGGCGTCTGCGGGCGCAAAACCCCGACCGTCTTCCCGGCCGATCAGGAAAAGCATCACCGCGCGCCCGCCGCCGCGGACCACCTCCGTCAATGCCCCCAGATGACGCAGGGCGCGGCTGCTGACGGCATCGGGGAAGCGGATCACTCCGTCATCCTCCAGCAGGGTGCAGGATTTTACCTCTACGTAGCAGGGTGGCCGGCCCTCGGAACTGAGCAGGACATCCACCCGCTCATGACTGCCGTAAGGCACTTCGCGGCGCAGTTGTGCGTAGTTTTGCAAGGCGGGTATATCGCCCGCAGCGATGGCCTCGGCGACTACGGCATTGGGGCGCTGTGTGTTGATGCAGACCCAGCTGGTGCCGCTCCAGTAGAGTTCCCAGGTCCAGGGCAGTTTGCGTTTAGGGTTGCCGCTCAAGGAGATCAGGATGGGCTGACCGGGTTCGGCGCAACTGCGCATGCTCCCGGAATTGGGGCAGTGCACGGTGATGATCTCGCCGCTGGCCAATGCGCAGTCGGCAAGAAAGCGCTTGTAGCGGCGGATCAGGGTGGCAGGGGTGAGGGGCGGCAGGTTCATGACGCTCAGCCTAACGCTGTTTGGCGGCGGCGGCCAGTGGGGTAATGCGATAAAGAGGGTGCCCCTCGGCCATCCGGCTGAGCGCCCAGTCGCGCCACTCTACGGCAGGAACGCCATGCAGTCCGGCGGGCGTCATCCAGCCGAGCAGTCGCAAGGTCTCCTCCCAGGCTTGGCTGGGTTCGCCCGCCCAGGTGGGGCTGCCGAGGCTTTTGGAGAGCTTGCGACCGTCGGCGTTACAGAGCAGGGGCAGGTGCCCATATTGCGGGTAGGGCAGTTCCAGGACGCTTTGCAGATAACGCTGCGTACCGGTGAGGGCACGCAGATCGCCACCGCGGATCACTTCGCTGATGCCCTGCTCTCCGTCGTCCACGACACAGGCCAGGATATAGGCGAAGTATCCGTCGGCACGCAGCAGGATGGGGTCACCCTGTGGTGCGGGCGTATCTTGCCAGCCGTGGAAGCGATCCTCCCAGAGGGGCAAGGTCTCCGGCACCCACAGGCGCCAGGAGCGGGCCCGCCGTCCGGATGCCAGACCCTGCCGGCAGACGCCCGGATAGCGTTCGCCGAAACCCCGGATTTCCCGACGGGTGCAGGCACAGGGGTAGGCTATGCCCCTGGTTTGCAAGGCCGTCAGCGCTTCCTGATAGATCGCCTTGCGCGGAGACTGGGTCAGCACCGGTCCGTCCCAGTCCAGCGCCATGGCCTCCAGTTGCCGGAGAATGACGTCGGCGGCACCGGCACGCACGCGGCCCTCATCCACATCCTCCAGACGCAGCCGCCAGCGCCCGCCCTGACTACGGGCGCTGAGATAACTGCCGACGGCGGCAATGAGTGATCCCGCATGGAGCGGGCCGCTGGGGGAGGGCGCAAAGCGTCCGGTGACGGTGGGGGTACTGGGCATGGCTTCCTTCAGGTGATGGCCTTGCTATAGTAGCGCAAGCAATGGCCAAGACGGAGTGAACATGGCGGGCGGAGAGTTTGCGCTCATCGAGCAGTTGCGGTGCCGACTGGGCAAGACGGCCGGTGGTGTGCGGCTAGGTATCGGTGATGACGCCGCCTGGCTGGACCCAGCGGGTCGCCAACTGGTGGCGACCATGGATACCCTGGTTGCCGGTCGTCACTTTTTCCCCGAGGTCAGCCCGGAAGACCTTGCCTGGAAAGCCCTTGCGGTGAATCTCAGCGACCTGGCCGCCATGGGTGCGGAAGCGCGCTGGTGTCTGCTCAGCCTGGCCCTGCCGCGGCGGGAGGAAGGCTATGGGGCGTGGTTGGAAGCATTCGCAACGGGTTGGAGCGCGCTCGCCGACCGGCATGGCGTTACCCTGGTCGGCGGCGATACGGTCGCTACGGATGGGCCGCTGACCCTCTCCATAACCGCCTTGGGGCTTTCTGGCCGTGGGGTGATGCGCCGTGACGCGGCGCGGCCCGGAGACGTGATCTGGGTCACCGGCACTCTTGGCGACGCGGCCGCCGCCCTGGACCTGGCTTTGGTGGAGCGTGGCCAAGAGAGGCGGGTGGTTCTCTGCTCAGCACCACAGCGGGACGCATTGGAGGCACGACGGCTGCGTCCCACGCCCCGTCTCGAATTCGGCGCGGCGGCGCTGGCGGATGGTGTACTTTGTGCCGTGGATTGTTCCGACGGCTTTCTGGCCGACCTTGGCCATATTCTGAAAGCTTCGGGCGTCCATGCGCAGGTCGCCCTGGATGCGCTGCCCTTGAGTCCGGATCTCGCGGATCTGGCGCGGAGCGACCCGGAATGCCTGCAACGCTGGCCCCTCACCGGTGGTGATGATTATGAACTGATCCTCTGTGCCGCTCCTGCCTTGTCGACGGCAATGCAGGAGGTCGCCCGGAGGCTCTCCCTGCGCCTGACGGCGGTGGGTCGCATCCTACCCGCGACCCCCGATGCCCAGGCCGCGGTCACCCTGACCTGGCGCGATGAGCCGCTATCGCTGCCCTCTTCCTGGGGGCATGTCCATGCACTCTAGGCCCTGGTATCACTGGCTGGCGTTGGGCGGCGGCAGCGGCCTGTCGCCCGTTCTGCCCGGCACCATGGGCACCATCGCTGCCATTCCCCTATATCTGCTGCTGGCCCTCGTGGTGCGGAACAATGTGGTTTATACGTCGGTGTTGGTGGCGATGCTCGCCGTGGGGCCATGGCTCTGCGGGCAGACCGCGCGGGAGATGCAAAATGGCGGTGGTGGCA
>NZ_JABBDR010000185.1 GCF_018854495.1 Acidithiobacillus ferruginosus | reverse complement strand
GGGCCTCAGTGTTTGAGTCGGCAGGATCGGAAGTGTTTGCCGAGGAGCATGAGGAACTGGATGGTTTGCTGGGTTTCCGGTTGTTTTATCAGTTCCCAGAGTCCGGTGAGGCCGCCTTTGGGAAGAGGGGCATGGGCCGCTTCCTCCGTGGCCCCGGCCAGACAGCGGAGGAAGTCGGTCAGGATATGCTCCTGATCCATCTTTTCCGCCACCGCCACCATCCGCTCCATGACGCCGGTGCGGGTGGCCCGGTCGAGCAGGCACATGGCATTGCTGGCCATGCCCGCCAACCGCGTCACGATTTCATCGCTCAGGGAATCCTGCGCGGCACCGGCCAGACGCGCCAGATGCACGATACGCTCCAGATCCCCATTCTCCACCAGCGCGGAGATGGCGGGCAGGGCATGGACGACCTGACTGCGATTGACCCGGTCCAGCAGGTCGAGACCGTCGCTGGCCAGACCCGCCATCCGTCCGACCATTTCATCGCTCAGGGAATCCTGCGCGGCACCGACCAGACGCGCCAGATGCACGATACGCTCCAGATCCCCGTTTTCCACCAGATGCGCCAGGGCTTCCCGGGCCTTGGCCATCTCCTCCTCGTGGGAGGTTTCCGCCAGAACAGCCGTCATAGATCACCTCCCTTAGAGTAAGCCGCGGGCACTGGCCCAATAGAGCTGGTTGTAGGCCATCTTGAAGGCATGGACCGCACCGGTCGGGGCCTTGGGCTGCGGAGGGTGCTGGTAATCAAACATGGCATAAGTGGCGCGATCCTTGCCCGCTTCTATGAAGCAGAAGACCTTGCCATCATAACTGCGCACCGGCCGCCCGATCTTGATCACCGCCGCGACATTCTCGGCGGCAACCTCTGCCTCGAAATGCGTGGTGGAGCCGGCCTTGCTGATCGGCAGGTTGGTGGTGTCCCCCAGGATGATGACATTCTTGCCGTATTCCCCTTCCATGTGCAGGGACGTGCGGTTGGTGGGAATCCAGCCATTCTCCCCGAGGCCATTCTTCTCGATGACTTCCTGACCCTTGTGCGGCGGCACCGCCACCAGCAGGTCATACTTGACGGCGCCACCCTCCTCACTGAGGACCTGGGCATTTTTGCCATCGACTTCCTTCATGTTGAACAGGGTCTCGTACCGGATGCCCATCCGGTCGAATTCCGGTGCCGCCCACTTCGCCACATTCTCCAGGCTGTGCACCCGACCGATGGGATAGGTGTAGTAGAACTCGGTCTTGTCCAGCAGGCCACGATCCTGAATGAAATCGTGCATGGCGAAGGTGATTTCCAGCGGGATCATCGGACACTTGTGCGGCAGACCGACGGTGACGACGATGCGCCCCCCCTTGAAGTCCGAGAGTTGCCGGAAGAACTCCACCGCATTCTCCGCGGTGTAACAGTTGATGGAGTTCTCCTGGAGGCCGGGGATATTTTCTGGCATGGGACGGGAGCCGGTGGAAATAACGATAACATCATACTCATGGACCTTGCCGCTCTTGCACTTGACGTGATTGTCGGCGAGATGAAACTCCTCCACGGGATCGACATGAAACTCGATGCCGGGCTCCAGCAGGCCCTGCTGTTCGCGGACCAGTTCATCCGGGGTCGTCCGACCCATGGCAACATAAAGCCAGCCGGGCTGATAGACGTGTTCGTGGCTGGCCGAGAGCATGGTGATGCGGGCCTTGCCGGTTTTCATTTCATGGTGGATACGGCGGGCCAGATGATTGGCGAAAATGGTGCCCCCCATACCCCCACCGACGACGAGAATTCTCATGGTGTCACTCCTTGTTGGTCTGTGTACTGGTTGGACGTCTGCTACTTGGCCTTGCGCACCCGGATGTGCCAGGTGCCCGCATCATCCTGTCGGGTATCCAGCATTTCGTGACCGACCTTTTTGATCCACTCTGGTACATCCGCAGCGGAACCGGCGTCGGTGGACAACAATTCCAGGGTGTCGCCGACACTCATCATCTTCATGCTGGAAATCAGCTCCATCAGCGGTCCGGGGCAAAAACTGCCGCGGGCATCTACGACTCTTTCACTCATCTACCACTCCTTTGCTTGCGCGCGCCACGCCTGCGCGGCAATGTTAAAAAGTCAGGACCTGCGCGCCTTCGGCGTCGCTGAGGAACCTGGTCAGACCCAAAGGCCCGGCGACGATGTCTTCCATCGCATCCGACTTGATCCCCATCACGTCCATGGCCATGGAGCAGGCCCAGATTTTGGCATCGCCCAGTTCCACGGCCTGCTCAAAAATCTGGTAGAATGGCGGCACATTGCGCCCGGCCATCCAATGCCCCATCTCGCCTTCCGCCGGAGCCTCCTTGCCGTGTCCTTTCACAAAATAGGGAAAGGCATTCATGGACAGAAAAACATGCACCTCCGACCCCGAAACAGCCGCAACCGACGCCGCCATCGCCGCAAACTGCAACTTCTCTCTCACCCCACTTAAACAGATAATATATAATCC
>NZ_JABBDR010000184.1 GCF_018854495.1 Acidithiobacillus ferruginosus | reverse complement strand
GCCGCCGACTCGAATCCAAATCAACCGCCACACCAGTTCGACGAATTATTCTTCTGTAGTCAGGCCATGAACAAAATATGCGATCTGGCGAAGCATGCCGCAACCACGGATTTACCCATACTGATCTATGGTGAGACGGGCACCGGGAAAGAATTGCTCGCGCGCGGCATTCATTACCACAGTCGTCGCCGTGAACAGATATTTCTCGCGCAAAACTGTGGCGGCGTGCCTGCGGAATTGCTCCAGTCGGAATTGTTTGGACATCGTCGCGGCGCTTATACCGGGGCGCTGAGTGATCGTCTCGGCCTGTTCTCGGCGGCGGATGGTGGCACGGTCCTACTGGACGAAATAGAAGATATGTCCGTCTCCTTGCAGGCCAATTTGCTCCGCTTTCTGCAATCCGGCGAAGTAAAACCGCTCGGCAGCGATAAAACGCATTACTCCGATGTTCGGATCATCGCCGTCACCAATGTACCGCTCGACCAACTGGTGGAGCAGGGCAACTTTCGGCAGGATTTGTATTATCGTTTGAAGGGCCTCGAAATCAGCATTCCGCCACTGCGTGAACGACCGGAAGACATTCGATTGCTTGCCGAACATTTTGCCAGACAATTCTCCATGAGTCTGGGTAAATCCTATGCCGGTATCGATCATGAGGCATTGAACATATTGCGCCAGTATCCATTCCCGGGAAACGTGCGGGAACTGGAAAATGAAATTCGCCGGACCGTAGCGCTCGCCCCGTCCGGGCAACCGATCACCGCGGATCGCCTTTCCGATACGATCATCAACTACCGGAGGAAAGAGCCGGAACAGCCCGCGCCGGCAACGGAAGGCGGCACATTAAAGGAACATACGGAAAGTCTGGAACGTGGCATGGTCATCTCCGCGCTGAAACGTTTCCACGGCAATCAAAGCCGTGCCGCCGAGGCGCTCGGCCTTTCGCGGGTGGGCCTGGCCAACAAAATCAAGCGTTACGCCATTGATATAGAGATCGCCTGATGCAACTGCCGACCTATCGCAGTGCAGGGCAACCGGCTTGGGTGAGCGGCAGACCATGAACCTGCAACAGCTTCGTTTCATCTGCGCGGTGGTACGCCAGAACTTCAATGCGTCGGCCGCCGCCGATAGTCTGTACACCTCTCAACCCGGAGTAAGCAAACAGATCCAACTCCTGGAAGAGGAGATCAATGTGGCGCTTTTTGTGCGCAAAGGGAAGCGCATCATCGGAATGACCCCGGCGGGCGAACAGATATTCACCTTTGCACAACGGGTAGTCGGCGATATCGAGAATATCCGAAAAGTAGGTCAGGAGTTTTCTCAGGGCGATCGTGGAGAATTTGTGATCGCCACCACCCATACCCAAGCCCGATACAGCTTGCCCAAGGCGATAAAAGCCTTTACGGAACGCTACCCAGGGGTTCAGTTGCGCCTGCGCCAGGGCAATCCCACCCAGATCGCGGAGATGCTTGCGGCGGGGGAGGCAGACGTGGCGATCGCAACGGAGTCGTTGAATTCCTACGCGGGCCTCGTCGCCCTGCCCTGCTATCAGTGGAATCGCGTCGTCATCACACCCACCGGCCATCCGCTGCTGCAAAGCCAGCCACTGACGCTGGAAGCGGTCGCCGCCTATCCCATAGTAACCTACGACCAGGCCTTTGCTGGGCGATCCGTGATCGACAAGACTTTCGCCCATCACCGGCTGTCCCCCAACATCGTGCTTTCCGCCATAGACTCCGACGTCATCAAGGCGTATGTGGAACTGGGGTTAGGGATAGGCATCGTCGCCAAAATGGCTTATGACCCTGTACGGGACACAAGGCTGGAGGTGATCGATGCGAGTCACCTGTTCGATCCCAGCACCACCTATCTGGCCTTGAGGCAGGGAACCTATTTACGCGGGTATCTATACACCTTCATAGCGTTATACGCGCCACACCTCGATCGCAACACGGTGGATCAGGCCCTGGATTCCACAGTTGCTTCCAGGGCGTTATTGCCGTTGCCCTCCGGTTCGTGATTCAAACCCGCAAGACAGAAAATCTTAGGCGGCGCAGCCCAGTTGCAGGGCGTGGTGCCGGAGGTGATCCTCCACAAAGGTCTGGATGAACCAGTAGGAATGATCATAGCCCGGATGCCGTCGCAGACGGAGTCGTTGTCCGGAAGCCTCCGCGGCGGCCTCCAGAGCCTCCGGCATCAATTGCGCCACCAGAAAAGGATCCGCTTCCCCCTGATCCACCAGTATCTCGCCAGGGTGGGGACGCTGGCGCATCAGCATGCTGGCATCCCATTCCCGCCATTGCTCACGATCAGGCCCCAGATAATTCCCAAAGGCTTTTTCTCCCCAGGGCACCGCGCTGGGGTTACAGACGGGCGAAAATGCCGATACCGAGTGCCAGTGTTGCGGGTTGCGCAAAGCGAGCACCAGCGCCCCGTGACCGCCCATGGAATGCCCAAAAATACCCCGGCGTTCAGGAGAGGCCGGGAAATGTTCTTCGATGAAGGTTGGCAACTCATGATCGACATAACTGCCCATCCGGTAATTCCGGGTCCAGGGCAGCATTCTTGCGTTGAGATAAAACCCCGCCCCCACGCCGAAGTCCCAGGTATCAGAATCACCGGGGATGTTCAGTCCGCGGGGACTGGTATCGCAGGCGACCAGCATCAGCCCCAGTTCGGCGGCCAGGCGCTGTGCGCCAGCCTTTATCATGAACGTTTCTTCGGTGCAGGTTAACCCCGCCAGGTAATACAGAGCCGGGACCAGGGCACCGCCCAACGCCTGGGGCGGCTGGTACACCGCGAAATTCATGGATACCCCCGTGGCACTGGACGCATGGGTATAATAACCCATGCGTCCATCAAAGCAGCGATGCTCTTCCCGTGTTTCTAGCGGAGCCATCAATATACCACCACGCTGCGAATGGATTGCCCCGTTTCCAGAAGATGGAACCCTTCGTTGATATCTTCCAGCTTGAGACGGTGGGTGATCAGGTCGTCGATATTGATCTTCTTCTCCATGTACCAGTCGACTATTTTCGGAACGTCGGTACGCCCGCGGGCGCCGCCGAACGCACTGCCGATCCACCGCCGCCCGGTAACCAACTGGAAGGGGCGAGTCGATATCTCTTGGCCGGCGCCAGCAACACCGATGATACAGGAAACACCCCAGCCTTTATGACAGCACTCCAGCGCCTGACGCATGACTTTTACATTACCGATGCACTCGAAGCTGTAATCCGCACCACCATGAGTCAGTTCGACCAGATGAGATACGAGGTCGCCTTCCACCTCCTTCGGATTGACGAAATGCGTCATGCCGAACTTCCGGGCTATGGCCTCCCGGGCCGGATTGATATCCACCCCGATGATCATGTTGGCGCCCACCAGTTTGGCGCCCTGAATCACGTTCAGGCCGATGCCGCCCAGTCCAAAAACCACCACATTGGCACCCGGCTCCACCTTCGCCGTAAACACCACGGCACCAATGCCCGTGGTTACCCCGCAGCCGATATAGCAGGTGGTGTCAAAGGGGGCGTCCTCCCGGATTTTGGCCAAGGCGATTTCCGGCATCACGGTATAATTGGCGAAGGTCGAACAACCCATGTAATGGAACAACGGCCTGCCTTTGAACGAAAAGCGCGTCGTCCCGTCGGGCATCAGTCCCTTCCCCTGGGTCGTCCGGATCTTCTGACAGAGATTGGTCTTGCGCGAAAGACAATACTCGCATTCGCGACATTCCGGCGTATACAAGGGAATGACGTGGTCGCCCTTTTTGACACTCTTCACACCCGGGCCAACGTCGACGACTATCCCGGCGCCTTCATGGCCGAGGATACACGGGAACAGGCCCTCGGGATCCGCACCGGAAAGGGTAAAATGGTCGGTGTGACAGATGCCGGTGGCCTTGAGCTCCACCAGTACCTCACCCTCCTTGGGACCGTCCAGTTGCACGGTTTCGATGACCAGTGGTTTACCCGCCTCAAAGGCGACTGCTGCGCGAACATCCATGACTGTAGACTCCTGGTAAGAATTATTTTTGCGAAAACTCCGCCTTCGGTGCCGCCGCATTTTCGGTCGGGCGCACCATGGGGCGGATCTGCGATATCATCAGGCTTCCTTGAGAACGCCTTTTTGCTTGGCGGCGTGGGTAGCCAACGCATCCATCAGCGGTGGCGACAGACAGTCATAGGGCGCCAGCCCCAGTTCCGTCAGCCGCGCGCGGATTCCCGCCATTTCCGACGGTGCCGCCAAACCGCCTTCAATGATCGACGAGACGAAAGCCGCGAATTCGGGGGCCGCCCACCCCTTCTCCGGCGACAGTTCGGAGTGAACGAAGTCCAGACCATAAAACGCGTGGTCTTTATTTTCGATACGGCCAAACAGGTGAACACCGCACGCCTTGCACGCGTGGCGCTGAATCACCGCACTCGGATCGACCACATGGAGTTTATCGCCGTTCTCCAGCACCGTGACCGAATCCCTGGGCACGACACCAACCACCGAAAACTTGGCGCCTTTGGGCTTCCAGCATTTGGTGCAACCACACGCATGATTGTGGGCCAGCTGCGACTTCACCTCCACCAGCACCGGGTTATGGGTGCAATGGCAATGTAAGGTACCACCATGAAAATGGGACGATCCCGCCGTGACCCCATGATCAACAGACGGATGAATGGTAACCGAGCTTGGCATATCCAATACCTCCTAAGCAGAATTCAACGGTATATGCTTGAGCACCATCTGACGCCCAAGGACCATGGTGCGGCAAAAAACTTTTCGAGACATGGAATCCGGATCCACAAATTATCAGCAATTATTGTGCCACTGTGCGCCGACGGATTTCCACGCGTGCTTGGGGGAAGGAAGTATGGCCCATCACGTCGCCATGATCGCATTATCCGGCCCGATGCTGCACATAATGTTCATATGAAGATGACATAATGTCACACGGGTCGTGCATCGCGCCCGGCTCTACCGCCGTTGTATCATAATCGGCACCAGGGAAAAGCGGTGCAAGAATGTTCCGGTGAAATGACGCATGGAAAAGCAGGATGCCACGCTTGGCGCACCAACCATAAGACTGCATGGATGCAATAGACACCAATTTTATGCGTTAGCGTCCATAATGCCATACAGGCGCATTTTACGGTACAAGGTATTACGACTGACCTTGAGGAATTTCGCGGTATCGATCACCCGCCAGTGGTGACGCTCCAACTCCGCGAGGATTCTGTTCCGCTCCAGCGCGTCGCTATCGCTCCATGGTGGTGTGGTCGCCGGTGTCGTTACGCGGCCACCAGCCCTTTCGCCGGTCACCAGCCGGTCTGGCAGGTCTTCACACCGGATGGCATTACCATCGCTCAGCGCCAGAGCAGTACGAATCACACTGCGAAGTTCGCGGATATTACCAGGCCAGGAATAACCCAGAAAAATATTCCATGCTTCCGCTGATATCTCCATTTCAGATACGCCACATTCCTGTTGACAGATGGTTTTCACGAGTCGGATTTTATCGCTCCGTTCCCGCAGTGGCGGCAGGCTTAGCACCACATCATTAATCCGATAAAGCAGGTCAGTCCGAAAGCCTCCCTGCTGTACCAGATCATCGATCGACTTATTGGTTGCACTGATCACCCGAATATCTACGGGGCTGGCTTTGGTGGTACCAAGGGGGGTAACCTCCCGTTCTTCGAGAACTCGCAGCAGACGCCCCTGAAGCGCGGCGGGCATGTCTCCGATTTCATCGAGGAACAGCGTGCCACCATTGGCGGCCATCACCTTACCCTGCTTGCCCACTCGGCTCGCCCCGGTAAAGGAGCCGGGCTCATACCCGAATAACTCGCTCTCAATGAGCGATTCGGGTATGGCTGCACAATTGATCGCAACAAAAGGTTTATCTCTTCTATCGCTGGCGCGGTGTATGGCGCGCGCAAGCGTATCTTTGCCAGTACCGGTTTCGCCAAGCAGCAGAATGCTGATATTTTTATTCAACACCTTATGGATACGACGAATATTGTCCGATACCACCGCGTCATCGCCCGACAACGCCAACAGGGAATCATGCACCTGAACCGATGCTTCGTCCCTGGAATGCGGTGTATTTCCGAGAATGCCGTTCACGACAGCCCTGAACGGCACTTTGTCCGGCAGCGAAAATACCCGCAGACCATCCTGTCCTCCGGCATTCCGGAACAGGGGTCTGGAGGGCGACTTTTCGGCACGATGGTGATCGTCCAGCATCTTGTCCAGCGAGACGTCGAACACATCCCGCACGTTCGCACCAACAAGACGGCCACTGGCGTCACCGATGGTGTCTTTTGTCAGCGCGAATTCCGCCGCGATAATGACGCCATTCTCGTTAATTGCAAACAATGCTTCGTCATCATGGTCGGTATAATCGTTCAGCCTATTCACCGACAGAATGACATGGTCCTGATAATTCCGGGCGAAATATTTCATTTCGATCCGCCGTGCCAGTTGCGCCAGCAGGGGCATGACCGAGACATATGCCGA
This sequence comes from Acidithiobacillus ferruginosus, assembly GCF_018854495.1. Classification (GTDB taxonomy): domain Bacteria; phylum Pseudomonadota; class Gammaproteobacteria; order Acidithiobacillales; family Acidithiobacillaceae; genus Acidithiobacillus; species Acidithiobacillus ferruginosus. The sequence goes on along the minus strand of NZ_JABBDR010000184.1, from coordinate 12,233 downwards.
CTTCGCGTAACCGCTGCGGGAAAAGGTTGAATCGATCACCCCCAGCAGTGCGCCAGATGGCGCCCAAATGGGCATCGCGCAGCACGCCATCTCCACAAAGTTCCTAAATAAATGCTCCTCCCGGTGGACCATACGGGGCTTCATGTCATGCAGACAAAGGCTCGGTCCGGTCACCCCGACATACTCTTCCCGCCATATGAATCCGGCGTCCATACCCGAATAGCGGACATCACGTCCGCCTTCGATTTCCGTTCCGACAGCATGCAGAGCGATGCCTCCGGCATCCAGCAACAGCAATGTACAATCTGGTGACGGCAGCAGCGCATCCTCGGAAAATCGCAACACCTGTTTAATCAGACGGGCCATTTCCGCAGATCCGATCTCTACAAAAAGGTGCTGCTCCTCGAGAACTCGCCCGAGGTTGCCCGCATCCAGCCTTTGCAGTTCTGGGGCACCATGCGCGTCCAACCGATATTGCCCGGTGCATCGATCCCAGGCATGGGTTATATAGTCGTTATCTATTGATGGATTCGTATCATAATGAGACATTAGCGTATGTCCACCCTCATCCGGTTTCCCAACAGTCTGGTTCTGGGGTAATGCCGAGTCAAATAAGCGTTTGAAGATATAATCATCAACACGATCGTGCAGCCCTGGCGCGAAAACTGCTAACCGGTTGTCATTGTACCATGAGTCGTAACTGGCTGGTGATGCCGCCCTGTATATTTCGATCATTCCGGGAGGGATTATGTCTTCGTTCAAGATCACCCATTACCAACAACCGGCGGGAGGCTGGGGATCCCTGCGCGCATCGCTGCGCAGCTTGCGTCAGGAACACGCGCTGACGGACGGTGCCGCCCTGCTCCTCAAAATGAACCAGGCCGAAGGTTTTGATTGTCCGGGTTGCGCCTGGGGAGATCCCGAGGCGCATTCCAGTTTCGAGTTCTGTGAGAACGGGGTCAAGGCCGTCGCCGCCGAAGCTACCGGCAAACGGGTGACAGCGGATTTTTTTGCAGCACACACCCTGTCCTGGCTGGAGGAGCAAACGGACTACTTTCTGGAAGAGCAGGGGCGCCTGACCGAGCCCATGGCTTACGATTCGCAGAGTGACCGCTACGTGCCCATTAGCTGGGACACCGCTTTTGCGCGGATCGCCGCGCAACTCAATGCCCTGGCATCCCCTGACGAGGCCATATTTTACACGTCTGGGCGCACCTCCAATGAAGCCGCATTTTTATATCAACTCTTCGTGCGGGAGTTCGGCACCAACAATCTCCCCGACTGTTCCAACATGTGTCATGAAGCCACCAGCCTGGCGATGCCGGAATCCATCGGGGTAGGCAAAGCCACCGTGACCCTGGATGACTTCGATCTGACAGATACCATACTGATGTTCGGTCATAACCCCGGGACCAATCATCCGCGCATGCTGGCAACGCTGAGCGACGCATCCAAAAGGGGTGCGCGCATCCTGGTCTTCAACCCCTTGCATGAACGCGGACTGGAGCGCTTCCTGCATCCCCAACATCCGGTGGAGATGCTCACCAATCACGCCACCCCCATCGCCAGCCACTACTACCAGCCCCGGAGCGGCGGCGATTACGCCATTGCCATGGGGATCGCCCGCACCGTCCTGGAGTCCGGGAACCCCGATCAGGCGTTTATCGAGGAGCATACCCAGGGTTTTGACGGTTTCCGCGATCTGGTCATGAACACGCCCTGGACACAGATCGAGGAACAGAGCGGCCTCAGCCGGCAGGATTTCGATGAGATCGGGCGCATCTATGATCAGGGACAGGCCACCATATTTACGTGGGGAATGGGTATTACCCAGCAAAAGCATGCGGTGGCCACCATCCAGATGTTCCTGAATGTGCTGCTGCTCAAGGGTAATATCGGCAAACCGGGCGCCGGGCCCTCGCCAATTCGCGGTCACAGCAATGTGCAGGGTGACCGGACCATGGGGATATATGAAAAACCTTCCCCGGAGTTTCTGCAACGCCTCGGGGCGGAGTTCCATTTTGCGCCACCGCAGGAGCATGGCTACGATACGGTAGCCAGCATCGAAGCGATGGAGGATGGGCGAGCCAGGTTCTTTTTCGGGCTGGGTGGCAATTTTGCCAACGCCACACCCGACACCGCACGCGCCCACGCAGCGCTGCGGCGCTGCGTGATGACGGTACATGTGACCACCAAACTCAACCGGTCCCACATCGTTCACGGCGAACAGGCCTTGATTTTACCCTGCCTGGGACGCACGGAGATCGACATCCAAAAAACCGGCCCCCAAGGCGTGACGGTGGAGGACACCTTCGGCATGGTGCACATCTCCCAGGGGATGAGCGAGCCGGCCTCCCCTTCCCTGCTGTCGGAATGCGCCATCGTGGCGCGCCTGGCCCTGGCGACCCTGCCCCTCAGTCCCACCCCCTGGCTGCAACTCATGGGAGACTATGACCACATTCGCGACCGCATTGCGCGCGTGGTACCGGGTTTCGAGCATTTCAACGCCCGGGTCCATAAACCACGGGGATTTCATCTGGATCTGCCTCCCCGTTCACGGGTATGGCCCACTGCCAGCGGCAAGGCCAATTTTCTGGCCAAGGCGCTGTCCACCATCGCCGATGACCATTTTGTGCCGCAGACCTCCGAAAAGCTCTTCACCCTGATGACGATTCGCAGCCACGATCAGTACAACACCACGATTTATGGTTACGAGGACCGCTATCGCGGCGTATCCGGCCTGCGCAACGTGTGTTTCATGCATCCGGAGGATATTCTGGACATGGGTTTTCAGGCCGATGACTGGGTGGACATCACCTCGCACTGGACAGACGGTGAACGTGTGGCTCGAGACTTCCTGCTGGTTGCGTTCGATATTCCCAAAGGGATGCTCGCGGGTTATTACCCGGAATTGAACATATTGGTGCCCCTGTCCAGTTTCGCCGATCGCGCCCGCACACCGACCTCCAAATCGATCCTGGTGACCCTGGCGCGGGCAAAGGGAGGCAGACACCATGTCGCCTGACCGTAAGGCGGAAAACGACCGAAATACACCCGATGCCGCTCCGGAGGATTTGATCATTGCCCTACTCCGGATGCTTTGCACGGAAGGGCCGGTGTCGGTGGCCAGAGCCTGCAAGTCTCTCGGCCTTCCCCGCACCCAGATGGAGCGTCTGCTTCTGCTCCTGGGGTGCTCGGAACAATGGGGTGGGCTCCATTATGTTCGCCCGGAAGAACAACGGGGCAGAACCATCATCACTCTGACATCGGAAGGGAGGGCCCTGTGCGCACAGATGCAGGCGGCAACGGAATAGTATGGTCTCAGGCCAGGCGCATGGACGGCGCGCACCGTTCAGTGAAATGCGAAGAAGCCGTCCTGGAGGAAATGGCGGTTTCGTTGATCCTCAATGGCAAGCCCTATGCGGTGATGATGATCACCCCCGATCATCTGGAAGATTTCTTTATGGGGTTCCTTTACGGTGAGGGGGTGATCCGGTCGGTCGCCGATATCATCACCTGGGAGCCTGTCTGTATTCCGGAAGGGTTGACCCTCTACCTGCAGGTTTCCGCGGAGGCCGAGGCCAGAGCCGCCCGAAAAAGGCGTCTGGTGATCGGCGGCAGCGCCTGCGGTCTCTGCGGCACCCCGAACTTCGAAGGCCTCGTCCCCTTCGCACCCATAGACCGCGATGTCTGTGTGGAACCCGCACTGGTGCATGATCTGCTCCACGAGATGCGCGCTCACCAGCGATTGAACCGGCATACCGGAACCGCACACGCCGCCGTTCTGGCCGCCACCAACGGCATGACCCTGGTGCGGGAAGACATCGGCCGCCACAACGCCGTTGACAAGACCATCGGCGCGGCGCTCCGGCAGGGATGGCCGCCTTCCGGAAATATCCTGCTGGGCGTGTCTTCGCGGCTGACTTTTGAGATTGCCCTCAAGGCCTTGAGCTTTCAGGTCGCCATCGTGGCGGCGATCTCCGGGGTCAGCAGTCTGGCGATCCAGATTGCACAGACCCACAATCTTACCCTTATCGGTTATGCGCGGGATCAGCGCCTGACCATCTACGCCCACGGCGAACGCTTTCGCGGGAATGCTGCAACAATCCACGACCTGCTCCGTGAAAACGGGTAGTGCCTGAAGTGGCCCGGTGGGGTGGTCTGGGGAGGGTGCGCGCACCGCCGGGGCGAGGCTTTAGCTCTCCAAATCTCCGTAGGCATCGCCCTTCACGTCGGCGCTCAACCGCCGCAACCTGGCTGGGTCCTGACAATCTCCACATTGATCGGCTGATTGAAACCTACAAGCCACTCGTGGAAATCGGCAAAGTGCTCGTAACGGTAATACTCGTCTTCGTCACACCATATTTTATGCAGCGCCGGCGTCATATCCAGCTACTCAGCAGACGGCCTGCTCGACAATGGCGTCGGCGAGGTGAAGTTGGGTGGCCTGGGCGTCGGCGAGGCGCGCCTTGAGTGTGTCGCAGAGCGCCATGAGTTCGTCCACTTTGGCGACGATGCGGTGTCGTTCAGCTAAAGGCGATAACAGAATGACGTCATCGTTAAAATTGGATAGAGTGACACATGTAATAGCTAAATCAATCCGCTCCGGCTTAGCCCCCTCATTCCGAGAAACATGTTCAATTGCCATGAGCCCTCTTTCACACTCAATACTTAAGCTCCGACTCGGTATATCTTGCGGACTAGCCTTCACTCTCAAGCCACTGGTTAAGGGTTTCCTTAATCTCATCATCCGCCGACACTGAAGAGCCCGAATCAAAGCTTTTCAGAATATATCCACCTTTCTTATCCCTCTTATCTAGACTAAATATCTCTTTACGCTTGGTGCCACTGTTATAGCTAACAGATATAAATGGGGAAAGCGAGACCATTCTCCCGCCACTGGATATATACATATGATTTGAGGACAACGGATCATTAAGCGATAAGATTTCTTGCTCGAAGCAAGGGTGATCGCCCATCAATAGACTAATAGAACATAAAAATTTTTTAGATAGGGCGTTATATTTAAGATCATCACAGATAAAAAATTTCCACTGTGAAATAAACTCAATGCTGAAAAGCGCCTCGTCTATCAAAATTTGATGATCCTTTGCGGCCACCTTGCACTCATCCGATGTGCTGGGGCCTCGATGATGTTTGCTGTCATTGAGCTTTTGTATGAACGCCTCTTTTGTAAGGTTGGCAAAATCGGAAAGCTTGCTACCCCGCCCTTTATACCAAGCGTTGGAAAACTCAGTGGCAAGCTGGCAATCGTTCACTTGTCGAAGACGCTCACATACACTATGAAGCAAACTCCACCAATCCCCAGGAGACAGCCCCTTACTCAAAGCACCACGAATTTGTTCTGCAATATCCGAAAGGGAATAACTATGTTTCTCTCGGCAATTGGCAAGCAAACTCAACCCAACTCCCACTAAAAAAGACAGTAGTTGCTCACCGAATTTCATTTGGCGACCATAGATTGCCGTCCATTCTCGGTCTGTGTAGAGATTGCGGTATAGGTAGGCAATCGGAAAAGGATACTGATGGGCAACTTTGTAACTAATCTTATCCTTTTGCTCCAACGCATTTTCTAACGTTTTTACGGAAAACAGAACTTGATCGTAACTGTCCGCAAGCTTTTCAAACCCAAGCCCCTCAAAAACCTGGTGCTTTAGACTCTTGGCTCGAATCAATTCACGACTTAAAGCCAGCTCAGCCTTTGAAGCCTCCAGCACCAACTCTTTTAATGCGGAGTCGGCAATCGGCACATCAATCTCTTGCAGAACCGTTTTGGTAAGTGTTTGCACAGTAGTAGAGCGGCAAAAAGATGCGATATGGCTCGCCCCACGTTTTGAGTTGAAAAACTCGGCAATAAAGTGAACCTGACCTGGATCGATCAACTTGCCGAACCTAAGAAAAAAAACTGTTTGGTCAATTACCATGCCCGCCATTTCTGGCGGCACAACATACGCCGCAGGCTTATCCCCCAGACGCTGAAGAAGGACATCGTACGCTGCCGTTCGAACCGGTTGACCTGAAAGCTTAGCCAGGTCTTTCATCTCAAACTGGAATATACCTTCACACATTTCGTGCAGGTGTTTACCACAAATGACAGGGGTATCCCCTTTCGCCAAGTTGCCGAGGTTGTGGGTGCCCTGTTGAATAGTGGCAATATCACTTAACTTCTCCCAACGCTCTGCCACACGACTTGCCACCTCATGAATCTCTTTCAGTACATACGCGTCAGGGTGCAGGGAATAGTCTTTGCTACGAATCTCATCGACGGATACCTGACAGGAGAATGGGGTAGTCTCCTTTTGCAAAAGCCTTTCGAGAATTATATTAAGCACATCATCCAGTAATACAGCACGACCACCCTTAAGCTCACTGTATAAATCGTCGGCCTTAACAAAATTTACTATTGCATTTTTTCTTGGGCTATTTTCAAAAAGCAAAATTGCGCACTTGTTACTGGTATGTGGCAAGAGCTTGCCAGGAAGCGCCACCACGGCAGTAAGCTCGCCTCTATCCAACCATTCGGCCCGCACTTCTCTGGCGGCCCCGAGCGAGTAAAGTACCCCCATATTGACCAAAAAGGCTGCCCGGCCACCCGGTTTCAATTTACTCAGGCCAAGCTGAATAAAGTTGAGTGACATCTCACCAGATGGTCTGCGTGGCTGCATTGCATCGGCATAGGCATATACAGCCTCATGTCGGTTAATGCGCGTGATGGGCGGATTGGAAAGCACATAATCATATCGAACGTCATCAGCCAAAGTATGAAATGCACTACCTCGTCTCATCTGCAGATGATCTGTGCAGCCTAGTTCGCAATAGAGCTGACTTATAAACGCAGCCTTTGGATTTAACTCTGCACCCACAAATCGAACCGGCGCCTTGGCTACAGCATTACATGCCCTGAAAAAGCCGCCCGTGCCTGCAGCGGGATCAAGTACATTGCCGTCCTTAACCTTCGCCAGTTTTACCATCAATTCGGCAATCTCTCGCGGCGTCGCATATAGACCAGCATCAACACTTAAATGATCAATCACCCAGTCCAGTGTCTCTATGTATTCCTGGTCAGTCCCTTGGATGTCGCTGCAGTTATAAGCAAGCTCGACCATTGATCCATGAGAGCGATTGAGCAATGGGTAGATAGAATCTGCTGTTTCCGCAAGCTTCTGCCGTTGAGAAAGATAAGCTCGCACCAAATTTAATAACTCATCAGCCGAGCTTGGAAGAGCCGCTCCAGAATTCACCTCGCGAACCATCAAAAGAATCAAAAATCCGGTGAGCAGAGCATCATCCGCGCTCACACCGTAACGCTGATAGCGCTCAGAGAAACGACTCAATATATAGCACAGATGTTGTGAGTGGCTTGCCTTAGTCTCCATGACTCCTCCTAGCCTAAAGCCTGCTCGACGATGGCGTCGGCGAGGTGAAGTTGGGTGGCCTGGGCGTCGGCGAGGCTCGCCTTGAGTGTGTCGCAGAGCGCCATGAGTTCGTCGACTTTGGCGACGATGCGATGTTGTTCGGAAACGGGAGGTACGGCGAAAGGCAGTTTTTTCAGAATTCCATGATTCAAATTAACCATGGTCATACCTACAGATTCGCCGGCCAGGTAATTCCTTACAAATTTGCAGCGAAAAACCAACTTCAGATAATCCCTGAAAATATGCTCACCAAATTTGAGAACAAAACTTCCTGTACCGCATAGCCACCCATTTTCCTTTTGTGTAACCAGCGCAATTCGACCAACTTCACCACGGCGGGCCATTACAATATCGCCATCAGTCAGTGAATATGATTCCAACTCTTTTGCTATCTTCTGTGAAACAGTGACTTCCACATCAGGGACAATTTGATCATTTATCATGTGAGAAGGATTTATTAGTGGAATTCCATTGATCACATAGTCTGACTGATGAATCATTGACCCAAAGGGACCTGTTGCAATATCTACTGCATAATCACAAAACCTCACCCACTCCCATCCACTAGGCAACTCAAACGGCTGTTCCGCGTCCACTATTGGCGCCTGCGGTTTTTCTTTCCCGATCTTGCCGGCCTTGATCAGCTTGTCTTTCTCGGCCTGAATCTGCTTCAGCAACACACTTGCCGGTTCGTCGATGGGGTCTTGCGGGACGAGTTTGCCCATGACGGCGAGTTGGAGGATGGTTTGTTTGAGTTGGTCGATGCTGTATTCGGTAGTGAACAGGGTGTCGAAGTGGCTGGCGATGCGCGCCCACGCTGCGCTGAATTCCTGTTGTGACCCGACGCGGGTGAGCGTGCCGAGCAGGGTTTCAACCAGGGTTTGGTGGGCTGCGAGGCTGTCGGTTTGCTGTTGCTCCAGTTGGTCGCACAGCGCCATGAGTTCGTCGACTTTGGCGACGATGCGGTGTTGTTCGGCGAGTGGGGGCAGCCCTATTACTGATTCCGTAATCTGCGTGCCAGATAGATGGTCAACTGTTGTGTACGCCTTAACGCCCTGCAACTCATGTAACCGCGCTTGAAGGCTGTCCGCAATGAAGCGTTTTCCTACACCTTCGTCAAAGAAAATCAGGCGCGACACTCGCTGATTTAGCAGGGCCGCGCCATTTGCCCACGGCGATACTCGAAACTCGCCGTCCATGCTAATTAGGTAATCTCCCTTCTCTACCAGGAACTCTTCTCTATATTCGCCAGAATAAAATGTCCCTGTAAATGGCTGTCCTACGTCACGAATCCGAATTAGCGGCAGCCCTTCCTTGCTCTCATTGAAGAAGCTCGACTTGAATGCAAAGCCCGCTTGAGAAAGAGCGATATCTCCAAGTCTGACAACGACCCAGCCAGTGGGTAGTTCGTAGTGTTTATCCGCTTCTGCAATTTTTCGCAGTTGTTTTTCTTTCCTGGTCTTGCCTTCTTTAATTAGCCGCACCTTTTCTTTCTTGATTCTTTCCAGCAATACGTTCGCCGGTTCGTCGTTCGGGTCTTGCGGCACCAGCTTGCCACGCACCGCCAGTTCTAGAATGAGCTCGCGTAGCTTCTTGATGCCATAGGCTTCCAGCTTGCCGTTGCTGCCGCGCCCGGCGGTGGATTTGGTGAGCAGCGCAGAAGACCAGAGGTCGAGATTGTCGGTGATGACTTCCGGCATGATTACGCCTCGCCCCGGTGCAGTGCCTGCTGCAAGATATCCTTGAGCTGGTTGCGAAGCCCGGTAATGGCGTTTTGCTGCTGCTCATATAGCTGCAACAGTTCGTCCGGGTCATGGCTGATCTGTTCGCCGACGTGGGGGTTCTTGATGTCGAGGTTGTAGTTGCGCGCGACGATGTCGGCGACCGGCACTTTCCAGCCCTGCTCGTTCTGCACGCGCGTCTTAAAGCCGTCCGCCTCGTTGCCCCACCAGTTGATCTCCGTTTCGAATTCCTCGAAGCGCATGGGCTTGGTCTTGTTGTAGCTCTTGACGCCTTCCGGGTACGGGTGCTCGTAGTACCAGACGTGCTCGGTGGTTTTGCCCTTGGTGAAGAACAGCAGGTTGGTCTTGATGCCGGTGTAGGGCGCGAACACGCCGTTGGGCAGGCGCACGATGGTGTGTAGGTTGCATTCTTCCAGCAGGGTTTGTTTGAGGCGGGTCTTCATGCCTTCGCCAAACAGGAAGCCATCGGGCAGGACGATGGCGGCGCGGCCTTGATCCTTGAGCAGCTTGATGACGAGGGCCATGAACAGGTCCGCCGTTTCGCGGGTACGTAGGTGGGCGGGGAAGTTGTTTTCGATGCCGTCTTCTTCCATGCCGCCGAAGGGCGGGTTGGTGATGATGACGTTGACGCGGTCGGCGTTGCCGTAGTCCTTGTAGGGACGGCTCAGGGTGTTGTCGTGCCTGATATGGGTGGGGGTGTCAATGCCGTGCAGGATCATGTTGGTGACAGCCAGCATGTGCGGCAGCGCCTTCTTTTCAAAGCCCCGAATGGTGTTTACCAGCGTTTCTTCGTCTTCACGGGTTTTGATGTAATGCTCGCGTTTGTGGTCGATGGCGCAGGTGAGAAAGCCGCCGGTGCCGCAGGCGGGGTCGAGCACGGTTTCTTCCAGCCTGGGATCGACGCGGTTGACGATGAAGCGGGTGACGGCGCGCGGGGTGTAGAACTCGCCCGCGTTGCCGGCGCTTTGCAGGTCGCGCAGGATTTGTTCGTAGATGCTGCCGAAGGTGTGGCGGTCGCCGCTGTTGTTGAAGTCGATCTCGCAAATCTTGTTGATGACCTGGCGCATTAGCGTGCCGGACTTCATGTAGTTGTAGGCGTCTTCAAACACGCTGCGCACCACTTGGGCGCGCTTGCCCTGCGCGCCTGCGGTGGGCAGCTTTTCTTTCAGGTAGGGAAACAGTTGCACGTTGACGAAGTCGGCCAGTGCGTCCCCGGTCATGCCTTCGGGGTTGGTGGCCCAGGCGCGCCAGCGCAAGTGCTCGGGTAGTGGAGATTTGTAGTCGTCTTCCAGCAGCTCCAGTTCGGCTTCGCGGTCATCGAAAATTTTCAGGAAAAACATCCATACCAGTTGACTGATGCGCTGGGCGTCGCCGTCGACGCCGACATCCTTGCGCATGATGTCCTGTATGGACTTGATGACGCCGGAAACATTACTCATGCAGATTCTTCCTTCTTAAACAGCTCTTGTTCCAGTTCCTGGATGGCGGATTCGAACTTTTCTTTGCCGCCGAAGATGGTGTTGATGATTTCCACGGGCGTGCCTATGGTCTTGAAAGGATCGAGGCGCAGCACCTTGGCGCTTTCCAGTGTGGCGATACCTTCGTCGGCATATTTGTCGAGCAGCCCGGTGAGCACGGCACGGGCCTGTTCGCCGTATTTGGTGAAGTAGTTGCGCTTCTTGACCTTGTTGGCGCGCTCCTTGCGGGTGAGCGCCGGCTGGCCCCAGGCGATGTGGCAGATCAGGTCGAAGTCGCCGTAGTCCTTGCCGATTTCCGTGGCAAGGTTGTCCAGAACGATGCCGTGTTCTTCCAGCTCGTCGATGAGGGCCTGCTTTTTCGCGGCGCTGTTCCAGCGATTGAGGAAGTCATCCAGCGAGGTGAATTCTTTCTGAATCTGCTTGCGGCTGAAGTCTTTGTAGGACGCCATGATCAATTTACCGTCCGGCCCGATGTATTCAACGCGCTCGGCGATGATATTTACATCTACCCCGCTGACGCGGACTTTGTAAACGCCCGGCGGTTCTTCGACGTCATCGGGTTCTGGGTCGTCTTCGACCGGATCGGGCGGCACGGGGTCGTCGTCATCGCCCGGTTCGTAGATCACCACTGCTTCGCCGTCGAAGTCCGGATCGCGGAACAGTTCGGTGGCCTTCTTGAAGTCCATGATGGTGAAGAACCACTTGTTGTTTTCTTCGTCGATGCGGGTGCCGCGCCCGATGATCTGCTTGAAGCTGGACATCGAGGCAATGGTTTTGTCCAGCACGATGAGCTTGCAGGTTTTGGTATCAACGCCCGTAGCCAGCAACTCCGAAGTGGTCGCAATGACGGGGAACTTGCTCTCCGGGTCGATGAAGTTGTCCAGCTCGGCCTTGCCCTCGACGCTGTCGCCGGTGATGCGCATGATGTATTTCGGATTATCCAGCGCGAGCTGGCCTGCCGCATTCACCAGTGCCACACGCATACGTTCGGCGTGGTCGACGTCTTCGCAAAAAACGATGGTCTTGGAAAACGGGTCGGTCGCATTGAGATATTTCATGATGCGCCTAGCAACCAACTTGGTGCGCTGGTTGAGCACCAGAATGCGATCCATGTCTTTCTGGTTGTACTCGCGCTGCTCGATTGCCTGCCCCAGATCGTCCGTCATGCCTGGCGGCGGCGTCCAGCCTTCGATGTCCTTGTCTATGTCGATGCGCACGACCTTGTAGGGCGCGAGAAAGCCATCTTCGATCCCCTGCTTGAGGCTGTAGGTGTAAACCGGCTCGCCAAAGTAGGTGCTGCTTGAGACGTACTTGGTTTCCTTGGGGGTGGCGGTGAGACCGAGCTGAACTGCGTTGTCGAAGTATTCGAGGATTTCGCGCCAGGCGGAATCGTCCGCCGCGCTGCCGCGATGGCATTCGTCAATGACGATCATGTCGAAAAAATCGCGCGAGACACTTTTGAAAATCTTGTCTTCTTCGTCCGGGCCGGTAATGGCCTGATACTGAACCGCCCCGGATTTTGAGGAGGCTCCTTTTTCCAAGAGAATGGAGTCATGATGAACAAAGCTAAAACACCC
>NZ_JABBDR010000183.1 GCF_018854495.1 Acidithiobacillus ferruginosus | reverse complement strand
CGCGCCGATCAGGGTCGGGAGTTTGCCGATCTGGACATTGAAATTACCGGTGGGAGCGATTTCAAGATAACCGACGGGAAGGGCGCCGAAGGTGTTCTGAGTGAAGGTGCCGGTGGAGACAAAATTGGACCCGAGGCTCATGACGTTATACGCCCCTGCCTGCAGATAAAATTGCACGAGTCCGGTGTTCTTTTGGATGATCACCTGACCGTTGCTGATGTCGGCGGACGCGGATTTGTTGCCAGGATTGCCCGATCCTGCGAACTTGTTGTCCTGCCAGATGCCGTAGCCGCTTGCCACGCCCTGCACGTTCAGCGTGCCCAAAGGGCCGGCATGGAAGGTCAGGGGACTGGGCATTTCCAAGGGGGTCGCTTGCGCCGCTTCATTAACGAAACACAACAGGCACCCTAACGCAGATAACGAGGAAATTCGCGTCATTAAGCGCCGATGTCTGATTCGTGGACACTGTTTTTTGACTGCTACGCGATTAAACATTTTCTCCTCCTGGAGCATTGCAGGCGATGGAGTGGATGGGCCGCTGTAGCGCATCCACTGGAGGTGCAGGGTTATCGAATGTTGAATATTGGGATTGCGGTAAAAGGCAGCATCTCCGAACGGAGCGCCACAACCTCATTGTTTACCCGGTGCATGGGATGGATCACCCACTGCTGACCGTTGTGGATCTGAAGGTGTATCCAGGCATCCCTACGCAATTTCTGGTCGAATTTTTGGGAACGCAGAAACGTCCCCAAAAGCCTTCCTTTTCCAGAAGATTCTCATAGGTGGGCACTACGGAATGCATAGTCTTTTTACCGACGGTATTCATGGTCATTGAAAGACTCCATTGGTTGATAAACCCGTTTGGTTATATCCTCAACGGAGATTGTATATGGCCATCATCTATAAATTCCATATAAATGGCATATAATTTATATATATTTTTTGCCCGGAACGTGACGAGGAAACTGCGCATACGATAACGTAATAAGACGGGCGAGTAGTTAGTATGCCGCCATGTTTACGTTGTTCCATTCTGCCCGCAAAGTGTTCTTTCTGAGCATAAAGCAAATACCATTTGCGCAACGCCAGCAGGCACCAGATAAACTGGATCACGCCAAAAGGCCAGGTACCGGCCAGGAATCCATAAACGGATGTACCGAGACACGATACGGAAAATGTGCCCGGTTGCGCACGCCCAGGAACTCTTCACGATTTCGGTTCCGGTGCCCGTGGTGTTGCGGCATATCGCGCATGCAGCGCGAGGTTGAGTTTCACCACATTGACCACGGGTTCACCGATGAATCCCAGCAAGGGTTCTGTCGTGTTCTCCCTGATCAACTGGTGCAATGTTACGATACGGATACCACCAGTCTGCGCAATGCGCGGGACCTGATAGAGCGCCGCCGCAATACTGATGTCAGGATCCAGGCCACTCGCGGAAGACGTCACGAGATCCACCGGGACCGGCCCTTTTTCCGCGGGATCAGCGGCCTTGAGGGTTTTGATCCGCGTCGCCACATGTTGTGCCAGAACAGGATTATTCGGTCCCAGATTGGAGGCACTAGACCCCGCCCCATTGTATGGTAGCGGTGAAGTCGCCGAAGGTCTGCCCCAGAAATACTGCGGTTCACGGAAATACTGACCGACGAGGCTGGAACCCACGACCCGCCCACGTTGGCGAATGAGAGAGCCGTTGGCCTGATGGGGAAACACGACCTGACCGATACCCGTCATGGCCAAGGGATAGATCAGGCCGGTCATCACGGCCAGAACCAGGAATAGCAACAGCGCGGCTTTGATGTCTTTGATCATGGTGTCATCCTCCTACAGTACAGCCAGCAACAGGTCGATCAGTTTGATAAAGATAAATGGCGCAATAATGCCGCCCAATCCATAGATCCACACATTGCGGCGAAGGATGTGCTGCGCCGAATCGGCACGGAACTTGATGCCTTTGAGGGCCAGAGGGATCAGAAAGGGGATGATGAGGGCGTTGAAAATGACGGCGGCCATGATGGCATGGGTAGGCGAGCTCAAATCCATGATGTTCAGCGCGCTCAATTGGGGGTAAGTCGACACGAACGCCGCCGGAATGATAGCGAAGTACTTGGCCACGTCGTTCGCTACACTGAAAGTGGTGAGGGCGCCGCGGGTCATCAGCAGTTGCTTGCCGATCTGGACGATCTCCAACAATTTGGTGGGATTGGAGTCCATGTCCACCATGTTGGAGGCTTCACGCGCAGCCTGGGTCCCACTGGCCATACAGAGTCCGACATCTGCTTGAGCAAGGGCCGGCGAGTCATTGGTACCATCCCCGGTCATCGCGACCATGTAACCTTCATTCTGGTATTCTCGAATGCGCGCGAGCTTGGTTTCCGGTTTGGCTTCCGCGAGATAATCATCGACCCCGGCTTCTGCGGCGATGGCGGCGGCGGTCAACGGATTGTCGCCAGTCACCATGACGGTACGGATACCCATCGCCCGTAATTCGGCGAAGCGGGATTTGATGTCGGCTTTGACGATGTCCCGCAACTCGATGGCACCCAATACCGCTGCGCCAGAGCAGACCACCAGGGGTGTCGCACCACCCCCCGCGATTTCCTGCACCTCGGCATCCAATTCCGATGGCCAGGTTCCTCCCAGCGACTGGACCCATACCTTCATGGCGTCGGGAGAGCCCTTACGCAACTGCTGCCCGTCCCAGTCCACCCCACTCATACGGGTCTCGGCAGAAAAAGGGATCAATTGTGCTTCTGGTGGCAAGGTTTCCCGGCTTTGCGGGTAATGTTTGTCGGCAAGTGTCACGATACTTTTGCCCTCCGGCGTATCATCGGCCAAAGAGGCGCGGCGGGCCGCTTGCGCTAGGATTTCCTGAGTGACGGCTAAAGCGGGGTAAAACGCTGCTGCGGATCGGTTGCCATAGGTAATAGTGCCGGTTTTATCGAGAAGTAGTATATCCACATCGCCAGCCGCCTCGATGGCGCGCCCGGAAGTCGCTACCACATTACTCCGCAGCAAGCGCACGATGCCGGCAATACCAATAGCGGGCAACAGCGCTCCGATGGTGGTGGGAATCAGGCAGACCAGCAAGGCTACCAGCACCGTCAGGCTGATCACCGATCCGGAATGGCCGGCATAATGCACGCTGTACCAGGAAAATGGGAAAAGGGTGACGGTGACCACGAGAAAGACCAGCGTCAACACCACCAGCAGGATGCTCAGGGCGATTTCGTTGGGGGTTTTGCGCCGTGCCGCCCCCTCCACCATGGCGATCATTTTGTCGAGGAAGGTGTGTCCTGCCTCGTGAGTCACCCGGATGATGAGCCAGTCCGAGATCACTCGGGTACCGCCGGTGACCGCGCTGCGATCACCACCGCTTTCGCGGATGACGGGCGCGCTCTCGCCCGTGATGGCGCTTTCATCGACGGCGGCGACTCCCGCCACCGCCTCGCCGTCCGTGGGCACGAGGTCTCCCGCTTCTATCAGGACAAAGTCACCGCTGCGCAGGCTTGCGCCGGGAACCTCCTTATAGTTCGCCTCACGCACCGGTTTGGACAGCTTTTTGGCAGTGACTTCCTGCCGGCTCTGCCGCAAGCTATTGGCCTGAGCCTCGCCCTGACGCTCGGCCAGCGCTTCCGCAAAATTGGCAAAAATCAGTGTGAGCCAGAGCCACAGGTCGATCACGCCGGTAAAAGGCGCTTCACTGTTTTGCACGATCAGATCGTGAAAAAAGAGGGCCAGCAGCAGCCAGGAACCGACGTAGACGATGAACATCACCGGATTGCGCAACTGGCGACGCGGGGAGAGCATGCTGAAACTGTCCCAGAGGGCGCCCCGACTCTGATCTTTCCAGTGGATCGGAGATGCCGCATGTTTATGATGGGTAGATTCCATGGAGATGATTCCTCAATGAGTCAGGGTGGTAAGGGGCGCCAGTTGCTCCGCAATCGGCCCCAGCGCCAGTGCCGGAAAGAAGTTGAGCGCGCCGACCAGAAGAATGACGCCAACCGTCAGACCAATGAAAATAGGCGTGTAAGTCGTCAGCGTTCCCGATCCTGCGGGGA
>NZ_JABBDR010000182.1 GCF_018854495.1 Acidithiobacillus ferruginosus | reverse complement strand
TATTTTCTAAAACTTCTGTGGTGGCACGTTTTATCACTTAGGCTCTTTTATTGACATGCCTATGAACGCTGATAAAGTGGCGGCATGCATGTGAAGATAACCACCTCCGGCAGCCGCCGCTATGTCCAGCTTGTTGAGTCCTACCGGGATGATGCCGGAAAGGTCAAAAAGCGTACCGTCGCCACACTTGGGCGGCTGGATCAGGTCGACAGTCAGTTGAATGCCGTGATTCAGGGCCTGAT
>NZ_JABBDR010000181.1 GCF_018854495.1 Acidithiobacillus ferruginosus | reverse complement strand
TGGTATTGATCGTCGGCGGTACGCTGGCGGTGATCAACATCCCCCTGGAAGCACTCCCCGACATCTCGCCCACCCAGGTCATCGTCAAGACCTCCTATCCGGGTCAGGCTCCGCAAATCATTCAGGACCAGGTCACCTATCCCCTGGAGACCACCCTGCAGGAGGTGCCCGGTGCCCAGGCCGTGCGCGGTTACTCCATGTTCGGCGACTCCTATGTCTACGTCCTCTTCAAGAGTGGCACCAGCATCTATCAGGCCCGCAATCTGGTACTCCAATACCTGAGCCAGGTACAGTCCAAACTGCCGCCGGGGATCACACCGGCCCTGGGGCCGAACAGTTCGGGGGTGGACTGGATCTTCGAATATGCCCTCAGTGACCCCGGCGGGACCTTGAATCTGGCCCAGCTCACCACCTTGCAGAACTGGTTCCTCAAGTACGAA